>SCVQ01000554.1 GCA_004296865.1 Nitrospirota bacterium | reverse complement strand
CGATAGTACGACGTCACCAAGAGAAAACTCAGTAAGCCGATGATGACCAGCAAATACGCGAGCACATCCCACCGAAAGCCCTCTGTCTCCCGGTAATCATACCCGCAACGAGGGCAATCGGGGAGCGGCTCATGGCCAAGGTACCGGTGCTGACATTTGGGACACGTGAAGAGCTTCGGGCCGGTGGCCATGAACCTTGCACCGTTGACTTGCGCCGGTCACCAAAGCCGATGCAGGGCCGACCGAGCCCATCCCGTTCCCCTTCCGCTCTTCTCCATCTCGACACCGGCTTTCACCGGTCCTTGCCGGACGGCTCGCGGTCCAGATCGGGCTCGGAGACAACCGGCACGTCCTCGTTCTTGTCGGATGACACGTTGTCCAGATCGAAAAAGCGTTTCGCCGCCTCCACGAACATCGTACTGCTGGCGCCGTTCGCTTCCACTTTCAAGGTCACCAGCGAGCCATGCAGCAATTTGTTGACGATGGCCGACGCCAGCCCCTTGATCGCGCTGCGATCCTGCGGGGACAGGTGGCCGAGACGGCCCATGGCTTTCTCGATTTCGGACTGCTTGATCTCCTCGGCCCGTTTCCGCAACGCCACGATCGTGGGCGTCACATCCAGCGACTTCAGCCAGTGCAGGATTCCCTCCACTTCCTCCTCGATCATGCGCTCGGCTTTCGCAGCTTCGCGGTGCCGCACTTCCAGATTCTGCTCGACGCGCGCTTCCAGGTCATCGATGTCGAAGAGAAAGGCGTTGTCGATGTCTTTGACGGCCGGCTCGATGTTGCGCGGCACGGAAATGTCGATCAGGAAGATGGGCCGATTCATCCGTCTCCGCACCGCCTGCTGCACATCCTCGGCGCGGATGAGGTATTGGGAGGCCCCGGTGGAACAGAGCACGATGTCGGCCTCGGCCAGTTCCCGCCGGAAGTCGTCGAACGGAATCGCAACGCCGTTGAACCGCTCGGCCAGTTCCAGCGCCCCCTGCGGATTGCGGGTCGTGATCATCACGCGCCGGACGCCGTTGCTGACCAGGTGTTTGGCGGCCAGCTTGGCCATCTCGCCGGCTCCCACCAGCAACACCGTCTTCTCGCTGAGATTGGAAAAAATCTTCTTCGCCAGTTCGACCGCCGCGTAACTCACCGACACGGCGGTTTCGGCGATTTTGGTTTCGGTCCGGACCTTCTTGGCGACCGAAATGGCTTTCTTGACCACCTTGTTCAAAATGACGCTGCTGGTCTTGTGCGTCAACGCCGCTTCGAAGGCGTCTTTCAGTTGGCCGAGAATCTGCGGCTCCCCGACGATCATCGAATCCAGGCTGGCCGCCACCCGGAACAGGTGCCAGATCGCGCGATCGTTGGTCAGCCAATAGAGGTGCGGGGTCAATTGCTCGGAAGACAAGGACAGATGCGTGTCGGCCAAAAACTCCTGCACGCGCGCGTACCCGGCGTCCACGTCCTCCACCACGGCGTAGACCTCCACCCGATTGCAGGTGGACAACAACACCCCCTCTTTGATTCCCGGATAGGCGCAGAGCCGACGCAACGCCTCGCCCAATCGGCTCTCCGGCACGGCGAGCTTCTCGCGTACTTCAATGGGCGCCGTCTTGTGGCTGATCCCGACCGCAATGATGTTCATCGTATGCGCACAGCCCGGCGGCTCAGCCCACCGCTCCATGCCCCTTGAGAACCACGCCGATAAAGGTCAAAATCACGCCGGCAAAACCGATGATGGTCAGGTAGGCCGCCCGCTTGGCTCGCCACCCGACCGTCAGACGCCCCAGCAGCACCACGAAATAAAAGACCCACGTCACCAACGCCCACAACTGCTCGGGGTTCCAGTTCAGATACGACCCGCGTGCGAACTCGGCCGACAGGGCTCCGGTGATGATGCCCAGGGTCAACAATGGAAATCCCAGCACGATCGATTGCTGGTTCAGATGATCGAGAAAATCCAGCGGAGGGAGCTTGGCGTAGAGGACATTGAAGCGTTTTGACTTCAACAACCCGTCTTGGATCAGGTACATCAGTCCGGCCACAAACGCCACGGCGAACCCCACTGTGCCCAAGACACTCAAGGTGACATGGAGCCAGACGGTCTTCAGGACCGGCTCCAGCGTCGGGACTTCCTTGGGCAGCGCCGCGGCGGAGATGAGCGAGATCAAGGCCAGTGGGAGAATGAAGGAGCCCAGGACAGGGATGCGATGTCGCACTTCGACGATCAGGAACACCAGCACCAGCGCCCAAGAAAAAAACGACATCGCTTCATGCACGCTGGTCAGCGGCGCATGGTCGGCTCCCATCATTTTGGTGAGCAACGCGATGGTGTGCGCGAGGAACCCGATGCCGGTGACGATCAAGGACACCTTGGAGAGCGCTTCCGAGCGCCGCAGGAGGTAGGCCAGAAAAAATGCGGTACCCACAAGGTACAGCACCATGGTGGCCATAAAGAACATGACCGGCATCGTCGTCTATCCTCGCAACTTTCCAGAAGAAATTTCCAGATACGGAAAAATAAATTATAGCCTTAATGATTCAGAAGCGTCAAGGAATATCGCGGGGTTGGGGAGGCAAAGCCCTGAGTTCCACGTCACTTCCAGCGGTCGTTATGATCGCACCTTCTCCATCTGTTGCCAGATATTCCCGGAGTGCTTGGGCGGTAGAGGGAAAGGCCAACTCACTCCAAGGGATATCCTCGGGCAAAAAGGTGCCGGCTTCCAACGTCTCGTCACCGGCCGACGGCTCTCCTGCCACCGCTTCCGCAACGAAGACAATGACGATAACCGGATGATCGGGATAGGAATAGACGTTCAGAAGTCGCACGATCCGGACAGGCAGATTGCTCTCCTCGCGCGTCTCCCGAATGGCAGCGTCTTGAACCGGTTCTCCCCGGTCAAC
>SCVQ01000553.1 GCA_004296865.1 Nitrospirota bacterium | reverse complement strand
TCTCAGCCAGAGCGGCGCTCACATCAGCCTCCAGAGGGCCCAGATGGGCATTGAGTCTGCTGTCCGGCATCATTGGCCTCCCATCCCGACTTTTAGCTAGAAACTCCGGCTCTTGGACGACGACTCAAATCAGGTGTGTATCTTAGGCGGGCAGCCAACAAAAGGCAATTGGCTTGGTGCCGAGCGACAAGCGGACGAGGGCATGAAGACCGGACTTGCCGGTGGTGCTTTGTCGGAAGGCGGCGTTTACGGAAGCGTTATCTTCCCGATCAGCAGCGGCATCCCGTCGGTCACCGACCACGCGAGGGATCGTGCGGCCTCCGGCGAGAGCGTGAGACGTAGAACAGGACCTGCGGACGTGGGTTCACTCGAGGCGTCCAGCCGAGTCCATGTCCCGAGGCGCGTCCACCATTCGCGCAACCGACTCCAAGCCCAGAGCCACGGCTGCTCACGAATCGCGGGCGCGACGACCAGGAACAGGCCAGGGTCATAGACCAGCAGGTACTCGGCCGGCATATCCTCCAAACCGATCGGCTCCAGCGAAGGATCATGGCCGGGAACGGCTTTGGGGCGGGCCACGGCGGGCCTGGCACGCAGACGGAACAGGCCGGAAACCGATTGCGCTCCAGACACGCGCCAAGCCTCGATGGGAAAGCGGTGTAACTCGACCCCGCGTCCTTTGATAACAAGGAGCTTCTCGCCCAAATCCAGCACCACGTAAATTTGTGGCCGAGAGGCCAGCTTGATCTCTTCTTCCAAGAGACGATTGGCCTCGCGGAGCAACTCCAGGTCGTCTTGGTCGATCCGGCTTGGCTTAGCCGGGGAGGCGGAATCAGGAGACGAGGATTCCGTCGCCAGCGCGGGGACGCTCAGCGCAAGGATCAGGAGGAATAGTCCGGTGACGATTGCGTGAAAGACGCGGCTTGTGATCGCAAGAGGAACGTTCTGTCGTAGCAGGATGGCCGATCTCCGAAACCCGCGCATGCTCCAGGTCGAACCCATCGCGTCAAAAAATCATGACCGGAGTCCCGACCTTCGACAGTCGATGCACCGTTCGGAGATCCTCATCGCTCAAGCGGATGCAGCCATGGGTCACGTTCTTGCCCAAGAGCCTCGTGTAGAGGGTGCCGTGGATGAAATACCCCTTGCCGAAGCCCAAGGCATATTCACCCAGAATCCCCGGCTCCAGACGTGACGCCTGGTCCTTCGGCACTTTCAGGCCCTCTTCGAGAAAGGCCCAGTCCGGCTTCACCCAGACCGGGTTCGTCAGCCGCGACTGTATCTTGAACTCGCCCCGCGGCGTGTCGAACACCCACTGCGTCCCGGGGCGATCAGGGTGGTCCAGAATGGTGCCGCTGCCGGTCGAGGCAATCGCCGTCAGCAAGACCTCTTGACGGCGCTTCACGATGAGCAGGTTGCGCGCGGTATCGACGACGATGTAGGGACCGTCCGGCGCCTGTTGTTCCAATTGCCGTTTGAGGGCGGCATACCGAGCCCGGAGGGATTCGGGACCGGCCGCTTGCTTTCGGTTTGGCGGAGCCTGCTGTTCCTGTGCTGCCAGCTCCTCTCCCGCTTCGAGGAGAGATCCGCCTGGGCAGACCAGCAGCAAAAATCCCCCGACGGCCAGCAGCACCGCCACGGGAATCCTGGCAAGCCCTCGCTTCGTGCGTCCCCTCACGGATGGCTACCCTCGTTCAGATTGTTCCAATCCCGTCAGCGCCACCGACACGGAATTCGCCACGTTGACCGCTCCCACAATCGTCACCGGCGTGCCCTCGTCGATCGCCTCGAACAGGGCATCGATCTGGTGGTTGTCCAGCATAATGCAGCCGAGCGTCTGGCTGAGGGTACGGTCATTGCCCCCGTGGATTTCAATTTGCCCGCCGATCATTGCGGACGCCGGGATAGCTCCGGCCACACGGGCCCTCTGGAATCGCCGGCGGTCGCCACGATTCGGGTAGTCCAGCAATAGGGCCCGATAAAACTTGGTCTGACCGTGGTCCCGTTTCCTGATGACCCGATACTGCCCTTCCGGAGTTGCCCCGTCCCCCTGATAGCGTTTTTCCAGTATACCATTGAAACCGAGTTCGACCGGATAGGAAACGATTTGACGACCATTCCGGTACAGCGTCAGCCGGCGATCGGCCTTGCTGACCACGATGGCAGTTCTCTGGTGCATCCGCGACCATTCGACGGTGCGACGGACCATTTGGCGCCAGGCTCCCACCCGCCGCTCGTCGGCGTAGTATCCTAATTCTTTGCTCAGCCGGTCGATCTGTTCATCCATGAGCTCGGACGCCTTTTGAGCCGCGTGCACGGACCGTGAAAACGATCCCTGCTCCAAGAACGCCCGCGCCTGTTTGACCAGCAGTTCCGTCTCAATCGGTCGTTGCCCCAGCACCACGCGGCTGCCCATCTCATCGATGCTGGTGGTGAAGAGGCGCAGCCGTTCTTCCAACGACACCAGGCGCGATTCGGCCGAGCGGCGTTCAGCCTCCCTTCGCTGAGCCGCCGCTGACGCGACCCGCTCGCCTTGCTCCTGAACCTTGTGCAAATCGGCAACCAGTTGGTTGGTTTCCCACGGCCACCGAATGACATCTTGCTCGGAGAGAATCCGCCCCTTCACCGCGACCCAATGCTCGACAAACTTCGCGTACTCCTCCGGGGCAAACTCCGCCCCCTGGGCCTCCACGAGTTGTCGGTCCACAGTCTCGACGGCCTGGAGCAACTCAGGCGGAGCCTTCTGCACGCAGGCCGAGAGCCCCAGCATGAGGAACAACCAGGCCGCCCAGAACCGCAGCCTCCTGTCAGATCGCATGGTCATGACTGTCCCGCATGAACGACGACGTTACTTCTTCTTGCCCTTCTTGGCGCCCCCGACCTTGGCCAACGCGCTTTGGATTTCAGCCGAAACCGCCTGGCTCTTTTCCTGAATGGCCTTGGCCTTTGTCTGCGCGGCCAAATAGTCGCCCGCATCGATCGCCGTTTGCACTTCGGCCAGAGAGGCGGTCAACCCCTGGGCATCCGCCTTGATGGCTTCCAACGCAGCCCGATCCTTTCCAACCGGCGCCTTGGCCACAAGCCCCTGCGTCGTCTTGACCGCTTCCTGCGCCGTCTGCTGGGCTTGAACGGCTACAACCTTGGCTTCTTCTTTCTTCTTGGCGGTCTCCGCAGTCACCCGCACCGCATCCGCCTGAACCGTGGTCAGCAACTGCTCGGCCTTTTCATAATCGCGGGTAAAGGCAAACTTTGCGTCCTGCTCCGCAATCTCTTTCTTGGCATTATTCAGCATGCCTTCCAGTTTGGCAAAATCTTCCGCCAAATAGCTTGGCGCCCCGGCCGTACGAGTTTCATTGACTGCCTTGTCGGCCGCCTCAAGCTTTTCCGTCGGAGCCTTGGCACAGCCAACGGCCAGCATCAACATCGGCGCCAGCACGAACATACCCCATCGCTTCATCGCACTCTCCTCCTGATCAGCTTGCCGTTACGTCGCATCCCGGTTTGTCTCTGTGGTGGGAGGCCGTTGATCTTCTGAACGGGGATCCGGACACGACGTACGAAGCTCGTCACGCACATTATGGATCGTCTGCGGGAAGGCGACCGGCCCCCTTCGGTCAAGCGACTCGACCGAGGGGGACCAGCCTCACCGGGAAGGCTTCCATTACTTCTTTTCGGCCTTCTTTCCCTTTTCTTTCTTCTCGGCCTTCTTCTCGGCCTTCTTCTCCGCTGCCGGAGCCGCAGGAGCCGCCGGAGCTGCCGCAGCCGGAGCCGCAGGAGCCGGGGCCGCCTTTTCTTCGGCCTGGACGAACGTCACCGCACCGAACATCAACCCAACAGCCAACGCCATCATCGCAGTAAACAGCTTCATAGATTTTCACCCCCTTTCATCATCATCTCGCCTCGGTCGAAACGGAGGCGGCACATAACAAAACCAGGTACCTCAGGCCAGTCCACGCAATCTCGGTGCCAGTATGCCATAAAAGCTAACCTCTCTTATCCACGCAAGCAATATAGGCTTTATACAAAACGAGGCAAGGGGAATACTAACATACTCCGGCTTTTACTGTGGCAGAATAGCCATCGGACAACCAAACCGCCTCACGATGCTCTCTCTTGAAAACTCCTGCTTAAAATAGACGGCACTGCGCAGGACCAGAATTTATGTAGAGCCCGCGATTGACACAGGGAGACATGGCACCTATAATGACCTGTTTTTTTGAGTCGACCGATAGGAAGGAGAAAACCGATGTCTTTTACATCTCGGCAACCGTCGAATTTAAAAAGAAAAAGGGACCATGGGTTCAGAAAACGGATGAGCACCAAGAACGGCCGAAAAGTCTTGGCTCGTCGGCGGGCCAAAGGGCGAGCGAGGCTGGCAGTATAGCGCTCTAGGGGTACTCCTTAGGATGACCAGACCGCCGGGAGATCGCCTGTTCTTCCTGCGGAACAGCGTAGAGATTGAGCGTGTCAAACGGGATGGGCACCGGCTTCAGACCCCACTGTTCAACCTCGTCTCTTGCCCAGCCAAATCGCTCGCCACTCAGCCAACCAGGATCGGCGTGATCGTCGGAAAACGCTTGGGCGCAGCGGTGGCGCGGAATCGCGCGAAGCGGATATTCCGCGAGCTGGCGCGGCATTGTCGGCCTCAACTTGTTGCCGGCCATGATGTCCTTATTTTCCCCAGGCGTGAGGCACTCAAGGTCCGTCACGCACAGCTTCGGGATGCATGGGTGGAGGCTCTGCGGCGTAAACAGTTGCTGAAACCTGAATCGGATCTTCTATGCGACGCATCTGTTTCGGTTTGATCGGTCTCTATCAACGATGGGTTTCGCCTTTCCTGCCACCTACCTGTCGGTTTGAGCCAACATGCTCCCACTATGCAGAAGAGGCAATCCGGCAGCATGGCGTGCTACGCGGGCTGGGCCAGGCGATACTTCGGCTTCTGAAATGTCATCCTTTCCACCCTGGCGGGTATGATCCTGTTCCATAGCTCGCACGTACGGCTACCGGACGCCCCGACGCTGATCCGCGAATGGGTTTCTCGACAGGACAAGACCGGGGACCGGCACGCGAACGAATAGTTGAACAATGAACGCGGGAACGCTCTAGGAGTATCGTTACAGATGGAAAAGAGAGTGGTGGTGTTCTTAATCCTCGCGCTCGCGATCATCCTCGGGTACGACTATCTGCTGAAACAGATGGGGCTTGTGCCACAATCCTCCCAGTCCAGCCAGGAGAGCGAGGACCGAACTGCTCAAGGCCTCTCGGCAGAGCGCCCCTCGGCGAGTGTTGTGCCTGGTCCCGGCACAACGGAGCCGCCCGCCCCCCCTCCGCCTGAGACAGCCGGCGCATCCACCCGCTTGGAGGAAACGCCGACTGCGCCGGTGCTGGCAGAACAGGGGCAGGAAGTCACGACCGACCTGTTTCGGGCGGTCTTCACCAACCGCGGCGCCGAGATCAAGAGTTGGGAGCTCACGCGTTACTCGACGGGAGATCACGGCAACCCCAAGCCCATTCAGCTCATGTATGCCGGGGGCAAATTTTCCGGCCCCTTGGCGATCCGGACGGCAGACCCCGCCGTCAGCAAACAATTGCGGGAGGGCCTTTACCACGTCGAACGGGATTTCTCCACGCTCGACGCCGCCCACCCCACCGGCCACCTAACCTTTACCTACCACCACCCTGAGACCGGCCTTCGGGTGACGAAGCAACTCAC
>SCVQ01000552.1 GCA_004296865.1 Nitrospirota bacterium | reverse complement strand
GGCCGACATACGAGCGGTAGTCGGTGCCGTGGAAGGGATAGAAATATTCTCCCTTTTCCAGCAGGTTCAGCGCGATCACCTCATACTCCCAGGTCTCCCCAGCCCAGCCGTGTCGGCTCAGATACCAGAACAACATGCCGAGCCTGACCGCAAGTCCGATCCCTAGAAGCACCGGGAGGGCAAAAGCCTGGTGCTTGAGGGGTGAGGTCTCAACAGAACAGGCCTTCACGGTCTAAAGGTCCTGCTGCTCGACGGGAGACAGGCCATCACGCCACCTTTTCAATTGCCACCAGGGTATGAAATGCGCTCACGCTATTGGCGAGCTCCCATCGTCCGATCCGGCACAGCCAGTCGCCCCATCGGTCTGGGACCAGGGTAAGAGAGGTGAATCCCCCGCTCAGCGGCCAGACCCAGTCGAAGGTCTCAAGGTGAATGATCCGGAGACGGGGAAACAGAGACTGGAAGGCCGCTCGCTCTCGCCAGAATAGAACAGTGGCCATGGCCAGGTTCGCGTCCCACGGATCCTTGGGGAGCGATCCGTGGGTGGAGGGCTCCCCGAAGAAATCTTGCGACATATTCAAGGGTTCCGAGTGGAAGAGCTTGAAGACCACATAGGAAAGCGGGGAGACAAACGGATCGATCAGGAGAATCCGCCCTTTGGGACAGAGACATCGCTCGGCTTCCCGAAAAAACCGGAGTGGATGCTCGATGTGGTGGAGCACGTCCACTCCGACGAAAGCGTCGATCCGGTTCTCGAGAAAGGGCATGGCCTGTGCGTCCAGGATCGTGTCCAACCAGCGACAGAAGACGATGTCCGTCGAGATCACATCTGGTATCGAGGCCTTGAGATTGCCGCTCCCTCCGCCTAGCTCAACCACCCGTTGGGCTTTCTGGGGAAGCATGTCCACGAGACGCCGGTAGTACTCCTGGTACAGTCGGCGGAGCAGAGGCTTCCGTAGCCAAATCTCGCGGTGGCTCACCAGTTTTTCCTGAGCAGTTTGCAAGGAAGGCATGGTCCTTTAGGGGCCGGCACAGACGGTCTGTCCAGCCTGTCTCGGAGAGAAGCGCCCGATCCATAGAATTTCGCTATGTTAAGCGGCAGGGTCGGGAGTGTCAAGCGAATCGGGTCCCCCGGCCCTGTGGTCCCCGTTGCCTCGGCTCCTGGCGCGTCAGACCTCTCCGATTCAACCGTGAGCACTTATACATTTCCCTTGACGGGCCTGCCTTAACATGTTCAAATCGTGAACCTCGAGCTGGAAAGTATGGGCCGAACATGGACTTACAGGCACAACGGGACCTTCAGTTGCTCAGTGCTGTCGAGAAAGATGGCACGGTCACCCAGCGAACCCTCGCCAAAGGTCTGGGTGTCGCCCTTGGGTTGACGAATCTTTATATCAAGCGCCTCGCCCGGAAGGGCTACATCAAAATCACGACCATTCCCAGAAGCCGGATCAAGTATCTGCTGACTCCCAGCGGTGTCGCCGAGAAGTCGCGCTTGACCTACGAGTACATGCAATACTCGCTCTTCTACTACCGCAATATTCGACAGAAGCTGCGAGGAGCGCTCTCCTGCCTGGCCGAGTCCGGCTCGAAGCGGCTGATGATCTATGGGACAGGGGAACTGGCCGAGCTGGCCTACCTCAGCTTGCGCGAAACCGATCTGGTCCTCGTGGGATTCGTGGATGGTGAGACTAATCAGACCTTCATGTCCTGCCCTCGCGTGGCGGTCGAGGCCCTGTTGGAGTGGGATTTTGATGCGGTGTTAATCGCCGAGCTAAAAGATGTGGACATGATCCGGGAACAATTGATCCGAGCGGCTGTGCCGAGTCAAAAGATCCTGGCTCTCTTTCCTGTAGGCGAAAGCGAGTCGAACACGCCACTGCCCATTGGGGTGGGCGGTTCGGTGCGCGGCTAGATCTCGCAGGTGCGAACGGGTTCTGTAAGTGACAGGGCGAAGCTGTGTTCGGTGTCGGAAGCCCGGGTGGAGCAAGGAGAGGCT
The DNA here is from genome assembly GCA_004296865.1 of Nitrospirota bacterium. Lineage (GTDB taxonomy): Bacteria > Nitrospirota > Nitrospiria > Nitrospirales > Nitrospiraceae > SCVQ01. The sequence continues at coordinate 405 of SCVQ01000552.1, read as the reverse complement.
TTGAGGGAGAGATGAGGTCTGTACATGCCTAGCCCAAAGAAGTACGAACGCTCGCAGCAGCTTCGCGAGCAGGCGCATGCGATCATCGCTGCCGGTTGCCATACCTACAGCAAAGGTGATGATCAATTCCCTATGCACGCTCCGGGGTTTATCGTTCGGGGAAAAGGAAGCCGCTGTTGGGATGTGGATGGGAATGAATTTATCGATTGGGGGATGGGCCTCAGGTCGGTGATCTTGGGACATGCTTATCCGAGGGTGCTTGAGGCAGTCAGGGCGCAATTGGAGTTTGGCTCCAACTTCACCAGACCGGCCCCGATCGAGTTGGAGCTGGCCGAACTACTAGTGGATCTTATTCCCTCGGCAGAAATGGTGAAATTCGCGAAAAACGGATCGGACGTTACCACC
>SCVQ01000551.1 GCA_004296865.1 Nitrospirota bacterium | reverse complement strand
CTATCTTATGGTGGACATCGCCCACATCGCAGGCCTGATCGCCGCCGGCCTCCATCCGAACCCCGTGCCCTACGCCGACTTCGTGACGACGACCACGCACAAAACCCTGCGCGGCCCGCGCGGCGGCATCGTGATGTGCAAGGCAGAGCATGCCAAGGCGGTGGACAAGTTCATTTTCCCAGGGATGCAGGGTGGTCCGTTGATGCACGTGATTGCGGCCAAGGCGGTTGCGCTGCAGGAAGCCCTGTTGCCCGGCTTTCACACCTATCAGCGGCAGGTGTTGGCCAATGCGAAGGCGCTGGCTTCGGGGCTCATTGAGCGCGGCTACCGCGTGGTATCCGGGGGCACCGATACGCATCTCATGCTCGTCAATCTGAGCGTGAAGGGAGTCACCGGCAAGGAAGCCGAGACGGCGCTGGACGCAGCCGGTATCATCGTCAACAAGAACACCATCCCCTACGACGAGAAGCCGCCGGCAGTGGCGAGCGGGATCAGGTTGGGGACGCCCGTCGTGGCCACGCGCGGCATGAAGGAAGCGGAGATGGGTGAGATCGTCGGGCTGATCGACCGGGTCCTCCAGAAACCACAGGACAAGCGGGCGCAGCGGGAGGTCCGCAAAGAAGCCAAGGCCCTCTGCAGCCGGTTCCCGATTTTCCACCCCTACGACGCGTCGCCGGCTTAACGCAGTCGATGAGGATACCTCTCCGGTGAAATGTCCCTTCTGCGACGAAAACGAAGATAAGGTCGTGGATTCCAGGACGGCCAGGGAGGGGGAAGTCATCCGCCGCCGCCGGGAATGTCTCGCCTGCAAGCGTCGCTACACCACCTACGAACGAGTCGAGGAGAGCCTGCCGGTGGTGGTGAAAAAGGACGGACGGCGGGAACCCTTCGATCGCATGAAGATCCTGGCGGGCATCAAGAAGGCGTGCGAAAAGCGGCCCATCAGCACTGCCACGATCGAGGCCGTGACGGACCAGGTCGAGAAACGTATCCAGGAAATGAGTGAAGCGGAGATTCCGAGCACGGTGATCGGTGAAGAAGTGATGAAAGAACTCCATCAGCTTGACCAGGTTGCCTATGTCCGGTTCGCGTCGGTCTATCGGGAGTTCAAGGACATCGACCAGTTCATGGACGAGCTGAAAGTGTTGGCCCGTGAACGACGGGAAAAATAGGCCCGCTCCCATCGTCGCCCTCGAACGTCTCTCCCGCTTGCTGCCTTCTTTCCTGCACGACGCGTATCCGTTTGCCGATGTGCCAGCCCGATGAAATCCCAGGTGCATACCATGCGACCCACACGGGTGAAGAAAGGATCGGTGAAGAAGCGGCAGTCGGCCGCCGCCACCCACGTGGCGATCATCGGTGCGGGCCGTGGCGGAACCGCTTTGCTGGAGATCTTTGCGTCAGATCCCTTGGTGGAGATCGTGGGTATTGCGGAGGTCAATCCCAAAGCGCCGGGTTTGACCCTGGCCCGACGCCTGAAGGTGCCGGTGATATGCGACTACCGGAAGTTGCTGGCCTTGGAGCAGGTGGACCTGATCATCGACGTGACGGGCGACTCGGCGGTGGGGATGGTGCTCCAGGATTTTCATCGCATGGGAGTCGCGGTGATCGGAGGCGCCAGTGCGAAGTTCATGTGGCAGCTGATCGAGGCCCGCATCCGTGCCACGGCCGAGATCGAAAAAACGCTCAACAAGTACCAGTCGCTCTACCGGCTCTACGTCAAGGAGGCCGGGGCGGCCGTCACCGAGGAGCGGACCCGCATCGCCTGCGAGATTCATGACGGTCTGGTCCAGAATCTGGCCGGCATGAATTTCAAACTGGACCTCTGCCAGGAGCTTGTCCGGAAGAAGCCGAAGACCTGTCAGACCACGTTGCGGGAGGCCAAGGCCCAGTTGAAGCTGGCGATCCAGGAAGCCCGCCAGGTCATCTTCAACTTGCGCCCCTTGCATTACGACCGACTCGATCTGATTCCGGCGCTCACCAACTATCTGAGGTCCTACGAGACGCAGTATCATATCAAGACCGAATTCGCGGTGTCTGGCGATGAAACCACCTTGTTCCCGCGAACGAAGATCTTTCTGTTCCGCATCGTGCAGGAAGCGTTGAGCAACGTGCAGAAGCACGCCAAGGCAGACCGGGTGGCTGTCCAGTTGGCCATCGGGCGCGAGGTTTTGACGGTCACGATCACCGACAACGGGATCGGGTTTGACGTGGAAGCGGTCTCGCGCGATCCCGAAAAGTGGGATCACTTCGGGGTCCGGGGAATTGTGGAGCGCGCGCGATTGGTCGGTGGCGAAGCCAGGATCGAGTCAAAGCGGGGACGTGGCACGAAGGTTGTCATCAAAGTGCCACTGGGGAAAAAGGAGGTGGAGCCCAATGGAACGGATTAAGGTGCTCATCGCGGACGACCACCGGGTAGTACGGGAAGGGCTGGCCGCCATCCTGAAAACGAAGGAGAACATCGACGTTGTGGGGGAGGCGCAGGATGGGCAGGAGGCGGTCGAGAAGGCCCGGTCTCTGCTGCCGGATGTGATCCTGATGGATGTGAGCATGCCCCGGATGGGCGGCGTGGAGGCCACCCGCATCATCAAGCGCGAATTCCCTCACATCGGCATCATTGCGTTGACGATGTACGAGGAGCAGCAGTACATCTTTGATCTGGTGCGGGCGGGGGCGACCGGCTATCTCTTGAAAGACACGGACTCATCCCAGATCGTCGTAGCCATCCGGGCCGTCTATCGCGGGGAGTCGCTCATCCATCCTTCCGTGGCCAGCAAGATACTCGCGGAGTTCTCGCTGCTGACGCAGCGGAAGGGGAAGAAGCCGGGCTGGGTGGAGCACGACTTGACCGAACGAGAGGTCACCGTGCTGCGCTTGGTAGCGGATGGGAAAACCAACAAGGAGATTGCCAACAGTCTGGATCTGAGCGAGAAGACCGTCAAAAACCACGTGCGGAATATCTTTCATAAACTCCAAGTCTACGATCGTACGCAGGCTGCCATTCTGGCCATCCGCAAGGGGCTCATCGAGTTGGAGCCCATGCCGAAACACAATTGATTCATCGGTTCATTGACGATCAGCCCAATCGAACAGGGGTGCACTGAATCCATCGTCAACTCTTCAGGCGTAGCGGTCTTCCTCCCATGGCAGCGCGGTGTTCGAATAGCCGCGCACTTCCCAGTAGCCGGGACGGTCGTGTTCCAAGAACTGGATCTCCTTGACCCACTTCGCACCCTTCCAGGCATAGCGCTTCGGCACGATGACGCGGACCGGTCCGCCGTGCTCGCGTGGCAAGGGCTGGCCGTTCCATGTTCTGGTTAACAGGACGTCAGCCTCGTCGCAAACTTCGAGGGGCAGGTTCGTCGAATAGTTGTCGTAGGTGGTGAAATAGATAAAACGGGCTTCCGGACGAGGCCTGGCGACCTGTATGAGATAGTGGAAGGGGACCCCTTCCCAGGTGTTGTCGAATGTGCTCCAGGTCGTGACGCAGTGGAAGTCTGCCACGAGTTGGACTTGGGGTTGGACCATGAAGGTTTCCCAGTCCCAGGCGAAGGGGGCTTCTACCAATCCGCCAACCTTCAGGCCCCACTGTTCAAGCGGGATGGTGGGATGAACGCCCAGGTCAAGCACCGGCCAGCCTTTCGTCACGTGCTGGCCTGGAGGAAGCCGGTCAATCCGCGGACGATGGTCTTGCATGACCCCGTCCTCAGTGAGCCCTCGTTTATACTTTGCCCATTCTTCTTTCTTGGCAATGAGTTTCTCGTTGAATTCCATTCTGGCCTCTTAGGGTGATGTCGATTTGCCTTGTACCAGGTTCTTAGCGACCCACATCCTGCTTAGGCATCGGGCACTGTATCAAGCATCGATCGGTCAGGCAAGATCACTGTCTCGCTCAGGTTATGACGGTTGGACCATCGTCCGATAAGCATGGAGTAAGAGGGGGCTCAGTTGTATCTTCGCAACACAGCAAGGCTCGTTAAAAAGCCGCATGTGTTGCGTTTATGCAACGATAGATATTGCTTGAAATAACACTCATTATTGATAATTAAATATAATCAATGTGTTATGAAATTAATTTATAGTGGCACGAGCATTGCTTAAATACGCGTGTCTGATTGTAAGATAAGGATTTTATGCGGTATCAGCAGACTATCAGCCGATCGATTACTTGCTCAGGAATTGGGCTTCATACTGGACAGCCGGTGACGCTTACCCTGAATCCGGCACCACCGGACACCGGGGTCGTGTTTGTTCGGCACCATGCAGAAGGGGCGGTCTCGTTGGGAGCCTCAATTCGCAACATGGTGCCGACAGAGCTCTGCACCGCACTGAGCATCAACGGGACACAGGTCAAGACCGTTGAACATGTGCTGGCGGCTCTGGCTGGCTTGGAAGTTGACAATGTGTATGCGGAGCTGGACGGCGGAGAAGTGCCGGCCATGGACGGGAGTTCAAGCGCGTTCGTGCGTCTGATCCGAGTTGCTGGAATTACCACGCAGGAACGGCGTCGGCCCTACCTGAAGATCATGCAGCCGATTGAGGTGCGGGAGGGTGGGCGGCGGGTGATCATCGAGCCGTCTGCCACGCCGCGTATTACCTGCTCGGTTGAGTACGATCATCCGATGATCCGCAAACAGGCCTATGTGTATGAGTGGTCGGCCTCGGCATTTGAACAAGACATCGCGGAGGCCCGCACCTTTGCATTTCTGAAGGAAGTGGAAGGCCTCTGGGCCAGGGGGTTGGCCAAAGGTGGATCGCTGGAAAATACGATCGTACTCTCCGAGCAAAACATCCTCAATGAGTCCGGGCTTCGCTTCCAGGATGAGTTCGTCAGGCACAAGGTCCTGGACCTGATTGGTGATCTGGCCCTTCTCGGAGTCCCGTTCATCGGGCACCTCATTGCAGATCGGTCTGGGCACGCCCTCCACGCAAAGCTGGTGGAAAAGATCCTTGAGCGGCCAGACAGCTGGGTGTTGCTGAACACCGAGGAAAGTCCTGCTGTCGCGCATAAGTCCGCACCTCTTGCCTATGCCCATGCGGCTTCTCTGCAAGTGTCTCCTGCGCTCTAGCCCGTTCACGAATCCCTATCGATCGTCCGATTCTTCTGCTTCTTGCCCTGTGCAAGGTTGCCGTGGCATTTGTGTCAGAAGTCATGCGGCTGCACGAAATCCTTCTAGTCGATACGCGGGAGTTCTGATTTTCAATGAGAAACTGATGTGAGGAAATAAAAAAGGCACCGGGGGTAAGTGGCCTTACCCCCGGTGCCGTAACCATGGAGGGGTTACTTCTTCTTCTTCTTCGCAGCCTTCTTCGTCGCCAAATCACTCACCTCCTTTCACGGTCTAAAGGGTAGGGTTGCCAGGAATCCTAAACTGCCTTCGTCAGCACTTCTTCGAGCACGTCGAACGTATTGGGGCCGACTTTCTTGAACCGCTTATCGCGCTTCAACGAAGTCGCGACCGATGTGAGGGGCGTTTTCCCCTTGATCTGCATGCCTCCTTCGATGAGGCGCTGCAAGAGCTCCTTGGCATGCATTGCGCGTCGTGCCTCACGCAGGATCCGGTAGGCGGCTTCCGGAACGCTCATGGCGACATATTTGCTACGGCCAAGCAGAATTTCCCTGGATTGATCTGTAACGTCGACCGCCAGTGGG
>SCVQ01000550.1 GCA_004296865.1 Nitrospirota bacterium | reverse complement strand
GTCGGGCAGTTGCTGGCGGTTTTCGTGCTCATCAAGAGCGGGATTCAAATCCAGATCGCGGCCTTTCCGCCATGGCTCTGTCTCCTTCTGACCGTGGTCTGGATGATCGGCATCATCAATGCCTTCAACTTGTTGGACGTCATGGACGGGCTCTCGGCCGGTGTCGGGTTGATCGGCGCCCTGTTTCTCTTGACGGTGGCGCTCATCAACGGCGACATCACCCTGGCGTTCATGCTGACCGCGCTGGCCGGCAGCCTTCTGGGGTTCCTGCGCTACAATGTGTACCCGGCCCGAATCTACATGGGAGACTCAGGGGCGCTGTTCATCGGGCTGATGTTGGGCGCGCTGGCGATGATCGGTCAATACAAGGGGAGCCATCCGGTCGCGCTGCTGAGCCCCATCTTGATCCTGGGCATGCCGATCTTCGACACGCTCTTCGTCATGTACATCCGGTTCCTGCGCGGGCTGCCGATCTTTCTGGGGAGTCCCGACCACCTGGCATTGCGCCTGAGACAATGGGGCCTGTCCGTGCCCCAGGCGGTGATGCTGAGTTACCTTGCAGCGGTGTTCATGGGCGGAATCGGGATTGCCGTCATGGCGGTCGGTGAGAGGGCGGCTTGGGGGTTGCTCGCTCTGACGGGAATTGCGTTCTTAGTGGCGACCTTGGTCCTCAAGCGCGTGGATATGATGGGGCCGCAGGAGGCTGTGGCGCCGAAGATTCCGGCGGACGTTCGGGAGGGACAGGTTCGATCATGATCGCGATCGTGGGTGCTGGGCTGGCCGGCCTGAGCACGGCCTTTCATTTGAAGGGGGTGCCCTATCGGCTCTTCGAGAAGGAAAAAGAAGCGGGAGGGCTCTGCCGGTCCTATCAGATGGATGGGTTCACTTTCGACCTGACAGGTCACCTCCTGCATTTCCGCCAGGCCGCGATCAAATCCCTTGTGGAAGGGCTCCTGGCCGGGCAGTTGGAACGGCACGTCCGCCGGTCATTCATCTATTCGCACCGGACCTACACGGAATATCCGTTTCAGGTCAATACCTATGGACTACCCCCCGAGGTGGTCCGCGACTGTTTGCTGGGGTTCATCGCCACGCTGACGAAGCCCTCGCGCAAGGAGCGGGTTCAACCGGAGCTTCAGTCCTTCAAGACGTGGATACTGGACAATCTTGGCGATGGCATGGCCAAACACTTCATGGTGCCGTTCAACGAGAAGTTCTGGCAGGTGCCGTTGGACGAGCTGACCTCCGATTGGGTGTCATGGCTTGTGCCCAAGCCCGAGCTCAAGGATGTGGTCAATGGGGCCTTGGGGATCAAGGAGAAGGCGTTCGGCTACAATCCCTCGTTCCTCTATCCGGCTCAGGGCGGGATCGAGGTCCTGCCCAAGGCGTTCCTGCCGTCGCTGGAGGAGATCGCCTACGGGGCCGAATTGATCGAGGTGGAGACGGGCCGGAGACGGGCGACGTTCGGGGATGGGCGCGTCGTGGACTATGACCGCCTCGTGTCCACAATTCCTGTGCCTGAACTCGTCCGCCGGTGCACGGACTTGCCGAGGGACTTGCGCGAGGCAGCCGCCGGCCTCCGCTGCGTCTCGGTCTATAGCGTCAACCTCGGAGTATCGCGGGAGCGTCTCTCGGACAAACACTGGATCTATTTTCCCGAGCCGGACTATCCCTTCTACCGGGCCGGGTTCCCCATGAATTTTTCGCCTGCGCTGGGACCTTCCGGCTGCAGCTCCCTCTATGTGGAAATCTCGCACCGGCCAGAGGAGACGACTCGACCGGCCGAGGTGCTCCGGCAGGTCCGGTCCGGGCTGGAACGGGCCGGGATCTTCAGGCCAGATGACGATATCCTGGTCGCCGACGTTCGCGACATCCGCTACGCCTACGTCCTCTTCGACAAACACCGCGCCAAAGTCCTGCCCGCGATCTTGGATGAATTGCAACGGCGCGGCATCCACTCCGTCGGACGTTACGGGAGCTGGGAACATACATCCATGGAGGATGCGATCGATCAAGGGAGAAAGCTGGCCGAACTGTTGAATCGGTCTGGCCATGCGACAAGCCAGGCGCCGAGCCGGACGCGGATACAAGGCCGGACCCCTGCGGCAAACCAGCCATGACCAGACCGATCACGGTCGCGCATCTCATCACCAAGTTGGAGCTGGGCGGCGCGCAGCAGAACACGCTCTTTACTGTCGCGCATCTGGACCCCGCTCGGTTTCGCCCCCTGCTTATCACGGGGGAGCCGGGGGTTCTCGATCCGGAGGCGCGCGCGTTGAGCGGAGTCGAATTCCACCAGGTGCCTTCTCTGATCCGTCGGATCTGCCTCTGGCGCGACATACACGCGCTCTTCACGCTCACCGCGCTGCTGACGCGGCTCAAGCCGACCATCGTCCATACCCATAGCTCCAAGGCGGGCATGCTCGGACGTGTGGCCGCCAGGCTGGCTGGCGTGCCGATCATCATCCATTCGATCCACGGATTTGGGATCACGCCGGATCAACCTTGGCCGATCAGGATGTTGCTGATCGCCTTGGAACGTTGGGTCGGCAGCTTCACCACGAAGTTCTTTGCCGTGTCGGAGGCCAACCGCAAGACCGGCCTTGCATGGAAACTGTTTTCCCCGGACCGCTGTGTCGTCATCCGCAGCGGAGTCGATCTGGAGGCCATTCGAAAGACGTCGGTCGATATTCGTGCAAAGAAGATCGAACTGGGGCTCGATCCGGCCCTGGCCGTCGTCGGGATGATCGCCCCGATGAAGCCGCAGAAGGCGCCGCTGGACTTTGTCCGCCTGGCGGCGCTGGTGCACCGAGTCAGGCCTGAGGCGCGGTTTATTTTTGTCGGAGATGGCGAACTGCGCGAGGCGATGGAAGCGGAGGTGCAGCGGTATGGCTTGCGGCAGGTACTGCATCTCGTCGGCTGGCGTCGGGACATTGCCGAGATCCTGCGCTGCCTG
>SCVQ01000549.1 GCA_004296865.1 Nitrospirota bacterium | reverse complement strand
AGACGCTCGTCCTGGCCGGGATTGCCGTGGCGCGGGAAGTCTTCACTGCGGTGGATCCGACGGTGCGGGTCATCCGAGCGCTCGCAGATGGGTCCTCGGCCACGAAAGGCCAGGCCGTGCTCACGGTTCACGGCGACGCCCACTCGCTCCTGATGGCGGAACGAGTGGCCTTGAACTTCCTCCAGCACCTCTCCGGCATCGCCACATTGACCGAACGGTTTTGCCATGCGGTCCGCGGCAGTCGCGCCACGATCTTGGATACGCGCAAAACCACTCCCGGCCTGCGCACCTTGCAGAAATGGGCCGTGACGTTGGGCGGAGGGCAGAACCATCGGCACTCTCTGGGCGACGGCATCTTGATCAAGGACAACCACCTGCTGTTGTTGCAAGGCCGGCACATCGACCTCGCTCAAGCCTGCGTGCTCGCTCGCAAGCACGCGCCACATGGGCTCCGGATCAGCGTCGAAGTCCAGTCCCTCGATCAAGTGCGGGAAGCCCTTCAAGGCGCCGCCGACGTGATCCTCCTGGACAACATGACGCCCTCACTGGTCCGGAAAGCCGCCGCGCTCATCAAGGGCCGGGCCCTGATCGAGGTGTCCGGTGGGATTACCCTTCAGAATGTCAGCGAAATGGCCGCAGCTGGGGCGGACTTCATCTCCATCGGCGCCCTGACCCATTCGGCTCCTGCTGCCGACCTGAGCATGGACATCACGCCGACGCGTCGCACTCCGCGCCGACCGCGGAAACAGGAGAGGTAACCGGATGGCATCCCCAACCGATTCCAGGCCCTTGACCAAGGAAGCCATCCAGGCCCTGCTACAGACCAATACCTTCGGCCGAACGCTCCATGTCCTTCAGGAAACCGCCTCGACCAATGGCGATGCGATGACACTGGCTCAGCAAGGAGCCGAGGACGGCACCGTCGTTGTCGCCGAGCGGCAAACCGCCGGCAAGGGCCGCCTTGGGCGACGCTGGTATTCTCCCCCGGGAGACAACCTCTACTGCTCGGTGATCTTGCGTCGGATGCCGACGCCCGTTGAACTCCCACGATGGCTGTCGGTGGTCCCGCTGATGGCGGCCGTCGCCGTCGCAAGGGCTGTTCAGACCGTGACCGGATTGAAGCCCTCGCTGAAATGGCCCAACGATATCCTGGTTGGCGACCGTAAGCTAGGCGGCCTGCTCTGCGAAAGTTCCCTGGCCGGTCCACACAAGACCGTCGTGGTCATCGGGATCGGCCTCAACGTCAATACCGCCAGGGAAAACTTTCCCGAGGAACTTCGCGAGATCGCTACCTCCCTGGCCTCAGAGACAGGCCGACCAGTCGATCGCGCCTCCCTACTGGCTTCGCTCTTGTCCGAACTCGAAACCTATGCGGAGGCTCTACTGACCCAGCCGCTGGACAGGCTCCTGAGCGGCTACGCCAGACTCTGCTCCACCCTGGGCCGGCGGGTCAGGGTCCACATGGCCGACGGTACCGTCGTCGAGGGCTTGGCCGAGTCCCTCGCGCCGGACGGCTCGTTGCGGATCGCCCGCGAGTCCGCCTCAGGCAAAGACTTGCTCGAAGTGCGCACTGGCGATATCATCCACTTGCGATGAGAGGACGTGACGGGTGACGGGTGACGCGTGACAAGTAGCCGATGACGGGTCCGCATCTCGTCTTTTACCCATCACTCATCACGAGTCACGAGGCTTCTATGCTGCTCACCATCGACATTGGCAACTCCAACGTAGTCTGGGGTCTGTTCCAGCAGCAAGTCTTGACCGGACCCTGGCGCCTCCCCACCGATCCCGATCACACCGCCGCGGAATACGGGGGCTGCCTCCTCGGCCAACTCAGGGTCATCGGCATCACAGCCGATCAGGTTACAGACGTGATTCTCTGCAGCGTCGTGCCGTCGCTGACCCCGGTGTTTGAGCAGCTGGCCGTCGCCTGTTTTCACCGGCCCCCGCTCGTCGTGTCATCCCAGATGGATACCGGCCTCACGCTCCGTTACACCAACCCGCGGGAACTTGGCACCGATCGCCTGGCCAACGCTGCCGCTGCCTATGATCGGTACAAGACCTCCCTTATCGTGGTGGACCTCGGCACCGCCACAACCTTCTGCGTCATCACACAGTCGGGGGACTATCTGGGCGGCGCCATCGCCCCGGGCCTGGGGATCTCCGCCGAAGCCTTATTCTCCCGAACCGCGCAATTACCCAAAGTCGAATTGGTTCCTCCCAAGACGGTGATCGGCCGCGATACTCGCAGCAGTATCCAGTCCGGCCTCATCATCGGCCATGCCGGTCTTGTCGATACCATCGCCACACGCATGCAGGACGAGCTCGGCCAGAAAACCTTCGTCGTCGCCACGGGCGGTTTTTCCTCGATCGTCGCACCGGAATCCC
>SCVQ01000007.1 GCA_004296865.1 Nitrospirota bacterium | reverse complement strand
CCCTGTGGACTACTCCCGGGTGATCTCGGAGATAGAGCGCATCCAGCCATGGCTCCGGAATTGGGTCGGCCTGTGAGAACTTCCCTCAAACGACTCGAGGAACCTCTTGCACTCTACAGTGTGGGCGCCGCACTCTGCCTGGTCGCGCTGATGCCATTTCTCTTCCTTGCCGGCGAACTGGTGGTCGGCGGCCCGAAAGTGGTGTCCCAGAGCCTTGCGACAGTAACCTCGTTTCGCCTCCAGAGACTGTTTCTCAACTCGTTTGGCCTGGCCATTGCGGTGACAGCACTCTCCCTCCTAGTCGGCGTGCCCATGGGGGTGCTTCTCGGCAAGACGGATGTTGTCGGCCGATCGTCGGCTCTGCTCCTCCACGCCTTCCCCATCTTCGTCCCCCCGTTTCTGCTCGCCCTTGGCTGGTTCTACCTGTTGGGTCACCACGGGTTCGTTGGAAACGAAAGGACGGCAGCGGCGCTGTTTAGCCCGTTCGGGGCCGTCGCCGTACTCTCTCTGAATTTTGCACCCATTGTCACCCTGTTTGTTGTGATCGGCATGCAAGGCATTGATCAGACCTTGGAAGAAGCGGCTCGTCTGGTTGCTCCGCCGTGGCAGGTGGTGACCCGTATCCTGGTACCGCTTACGTGGCCTGCCGTGGCGACCGCGGCCCTCGTCGTGTTCGCGCTCGCCTTCAGCGAGTTGGCGGTGCCGATGTTTTTGCGCGTGCCGAATTATCCGGCGGCAATTTTGGCGCGCCTCGGCGGCATGCAATATGATCCCGGCGAAGCGTTTGCTCTTGTATTGCCCCTACTCGGGCTTTCGCTGATTCTCTTGTTTATCGAGCGACGGTTCCTAGGCGAGCAGTCGTTTGAAGTGTTCGGCCTCCGTTCCACAGAAGCACGGACGATGCCGCTCAGATCCTGGCGGGCCGTCATGAGCCTCGTCTGCTGGTTACTCGTACTCTTCAGCATCACGCCCCTTGTGGCCTTGGCAGTTCGTGCGAGCAACGGTGGCTTTCCTGCGCTCTTCCAGTGGATCGGGTCTAGCCCGGGGTACAGCGTACTGTTCGGGAGTATCTCTGCAACCGCGATTACGATGATCGGACTCGTGGCAGGTTACGCTGTCGCACGGAAGACGCGTGCATCCCGCTATTTCGATGCCATAGCCGTCCTGGCGTTCGTCGCACCCGCGTCCGTACTCGGTGTGGGCCTCATCTCTGCATGGAGTCGTCCAGCGACCCAATTCGTGTATGGAAGTATGGTCATCGTGCTCCTTGGTCTTATCGCCCGTTATGGGGTCATCGGCATCCGCACCCTCGCCGCGACCATTGCCCAGAGTTCTCCTCATCTAGAAGAGTCGGCGGCCGCGTTCGGTGCATACTTCTTTCGACGGCTGACCCGGATCTTGCTGCCGATGCATTGGCGAGGCATCGTCGCGGCATGGTTGCTTGCCCTGGTGTTCTGCTTGCGCGATCTGGACACGGTCATCCTGTTCTATCCGCCCGGAATGGAAACCCTGACGATCCGTATCTTTACGCTGGAGGCGAATGGCCCGGAGGCTGTGGTCGCCGCACTCGCCATGCTTCACATTCTCCTCACGGCGGGCGTGCTCGTCGCGGGGGCGGCCCTCCTTCTTCGAGGAAGACCGCGGTGAGCACACTGATCGACCTTGAAGACATTTGGTTGTGCTACGGAGGCCACCCGGTACTTTCCGGCCTGACCCTCTCTGTCCCTGAAAGGGAAATACTGGCCCTGCTGGGCCCCTCTGGGTGCGGGAAATCCAGCGTGCTAAGGCTGATTATCGGTTTGACACCGCCGGATCGCGGTGTGGTGCGTCTCCGGGGCGAGACCGTGAGTGAAAACGGGCGCATCATTCGTCTCCCAGAGGAGCGCGATCTCGCTGTGGTGTTTCAAGATCTGGCTCTCTGGCCTCATCTCACGGTCCGTGGCAATCTCAACTTCGTTCTCGGTTCGAAAAAGGTCCCGAGGGAAGAGAAAGATACCCGGATCACAAATGCGCTCCGGCGCGTAGGTCTCACTGGCATGGAGCACCGGTATCCAACGGAGCTTTCTGGCGGCGAGCGGCAGCGTGTCGCGATCGCACGAGCCCTTGTCCCGGATCCGGACGCGATCCTCCTTGACGAGCCCGCATCCAATCTTGACGTGGTCCTCAAGCGTGACCTTCTTAGGATGTTCCGGCAGATCCTCAAGGAACGGGAGGGGACGGCGCTGTACGTGACCCATGACCCACGGGAAGCGGCCAGCCTCGGGGATCGTATCGCGATCATGGAGAAAGGGCGGATCGTTCAAGTGGGCGAGCTTCGTCAGCTACGCGCTCTTCCCGCAAACAATTTTGTCAGGGCTCTCGTGGAGGAAATCTAGAAGAAGGCAAAAACCCGCTATTGCAGCCATGGGAGTGTGCTGGAACCGGCTCCGCAAGGAGAGCGGATCGGTGCCATTGCATCGTGATCAGCGCCACTCCCGCCCAGCATACTGATAGGAATATGCTTGCAGGCCATCTTCCAGACTGGGGATCTCGGAATGGCCCCGCGAATGGACAGATCCCGGTCGTCAGGAGGGACTCTGACTATGCCTTGAAGGAGCCAAGAGGATTATGAACAAAACACGGTTGAGTTTCTTGGGAGGATGCCTCGCCCTGCTAATCGCAGGTAGTTGGATAGTAGTGGCAAAAGACGGGACACATGGGGAGACTTCGAAGCATCGCGTTGGTGTTCGGACTGCTACTGATACCAGGACAGCCTTCGAAGAGTTCGCGGTCAGGGTCCTGCCGCCCCAAGCACTCCAGATCGGAAGAGCG
>SCVQ01000548.1 GCA_004296865.1 Nitrospirota bacterium | reverse complement strand
TTATCCTGATCGATAGTCTGGAACCTCGGTGGAAGCCAGCTTCATTGGGACGTAGTTTTGTGTCTGCCTTGATAAATCTTTGCGAAATTGTAATCGCTTTTGCCGCAATTTATTTGTCCATTGGTTGCATAGTTCTTTCGAGTGGTCTGTCAATATCCTCATGTACATCAAAATGCGTGTCAGATATCGAACAGCCTGTAGAGGCCTTGTATTACAGCATGGTGACCACAGCCACACTTGGCTATGGGGATTTCGTTCCAGGGAATTGGGTTTCGCGTGGTATTGTGTTCTTCCATTTATTAATAGAAGTTCTCTTCCTGGTGGCCATTGTTCCAGTCATACTATCGAACTTTGTGAATAGACTGGGCGGAAGAGAATATCGGAACCTTGACACCAAGGAATAAGCATATTTTAGCGGTTCTCAGCATCCATGATTCTCGGCATCGACCATATCATCATCGCGGTGGATGAACTGGATAAAGCGATGGAGGTCTATCGCCGGCTTGGGTTTCAGGTACTGCCTGGCGGGGAGCACCCGACCGTCGGGACACACAATGTACTGGTCTCGCTTTCTGATGGCTGTTATCTGGAATTGATCGGGGTCAAGAAGCCGGACTTGGCCAGGCAGTTTCCGTTCGGCAAACAGGTATTGGAGGCTTTGGCTGGGCCGAACCGGTTGGTTGGGTTTGCATTGGAGACTGACGATCCCAACGGCGATGTTCAGGCGATCCGGGACCGTGGACTGGCGATTGCGAAGGCGCCTCCAGGGGGACGAATCAGGCCTGACGGGCAACAAGTGTCGTGGCGGACGGCCCATCCTGAAAATCCCCGGCTGCCTTTTTTGATCCAGGACGTGACGCTGCGTGCGCTTCGAGTTCCCCCTCCGAGCGAAGGCCTCGGTGGTGCAACAAGAGTCGGTTGGGTGGAAGTGGGAGCGGCGGATCCCCAGACGGCGATCACCGCCTATGCGCAGCTCTTGGGAGAGCGGTCTGTGGAGGGACGATTCTCTCTTCAGCGGGGGGCGATTCATCTCTCTCCGAGCTTTTCCGGCGACGGCATCCAGATGGTGGCCTTGGCCACTGACGACCTGGCTCGTATCGCGCGCGACTGGCAAGATCGGGACGTCCCGTTTTACGATGAAAGCATTCGCGGGCTGGGGCGAGTCCTCGTTCCGCGGGATACGGACGGCGCGCGGATCAGTTTTTGCCAGGTCCGTTAGGGAGATCGTTGCAGGCAGGGGCGATGGACAAGCGAGAAACTTACACGGTCGGCTACAGCGACGTGGCCCTGCGGTACATGATGCGGCGCCATGCGGCGCGGGATGCCGCCTTTCTTCTCCCGCGGCTCAAGCCGGGGATGACCCTTCTGGATTGCGGCTGTGGGCCAGGCACGATCACCGTCGGATTGGCTGAAGCTGTAGCGCCGGGCCGAGTCGTCGGGATCGACCTGGAAGAATCTCAGATTGAGACCGCTCAGCAGATAGCGAGAGAACGAGGGGCGACGAATATCGAGTGGAAGGCCGCCAGCATCTATCAGCTCCCGTTTCCAGACAACTCTTTCGATGTGGTTTTCTCCCATGCGCTCTTTGAGCATTTGGGCGAGCCGCAAGCAGCCTTGCAGGAAATCAGCCGCGTGCTTCGTCCCGGCGGCCTGGTTGCTCTCTCCAGTCCAGATTGGTCCGGCAATCTCATGGCTCCTCGCGATCCGGAAGCCGAGAAAGCCATCGAGGTCTACAAAGCGATTCAACAACGAAACGGCGGCAATCCCTATATCGGGCGCGAGTTCGGACGCCTCTTGCAGGAGGAGGGGTTCTCCCGTATCAATTTGGCGGCGAGTTATGATTGTTACGAGGACGTGCCGCTGGTTGCCGAACTCCTGGCCCAGAGGATCGAAGAGGGAGTCGGAAGGCAAGTGGTGGCAAGCCCGGGACTCGACCGAGGCGATGTCGCCGGCCTGTGCCGTTCCCTCAGACAGTGGGCCGGCCGGCCCGCGGTTCTCTTTGCGCAGACCTTTGTGGATGCCATCGGCTACGCAGAGAAATGAGTACGATCAAAGTCAAAATTTGCGGGATCACGAACGCCGAGGATGCGGCTGCCGCCGTGGAGGCGGGGGCCGATGCGCTGGGCTTTGTGTTCCATGCCAAGAGCCCGCGCTGCGTGGACGCAGGGCTGGTGAAGCGCATCGTAGCCGGGCTGCCTCCGTTTGTCCTACCGGTCGGCGTCTTCGTGAACGAGGACATGAAGAAGGTGCGCGACCTCATGGACGGCTGCGGCCTGGCCCTGGCCCAGCTTCACGGGGATGAAACGGCTGCGTCTTGCGAATCGCTGGGGCGGCCGGTACTCAAGGCGATCCGGCTGCGCGACCGAGGCTCCTTGCTGGCCCTGGCCGAGTACAAGGGGCGGGTGTTGGTGCGGGGCTTCGTCGTGGATGCCTTTTCGACCACGGCCTATGGCGGGACCGGTGAAAGAGCGGACTGGACCCTGGCGGCGGAAGCGGCCAAGAGCGCGCCGATCCTCCTGGCCGGCGGGCTGACGGCGGAGAATGTGCGCGAGGCGGTTGAGAGGGTGCGCCCCTACGGCGTTGATGTGAGCAGCGGAGTGGAGGCTAGCCCTGGCAAGAAAGACCATGCGAAGGTCCGGGCCTTCATTCAGGCCGTAAAACTTGTGTCAACCTGAGCAGGCGGTTATACTTCGGCGTGAGTCATCAAGTCGGAAAGTCCATCAAGTCATAAAGTCTGCAAGAACGCGCGACTTGACGACTTTTCAACGTTCAGACCGTTAGACTATAAGTATGCAGCCATTACCTAATACACGAGGCCGCTTCGGGTCCTTCGGGGGACGGTATGTGCCGGAGACGCTCATGCCGGCCATCCTCGAGCTGGAAGAGGCCTATGGCAAAACTCGCCGCGACCGCACCTTCCAGGCGGAATTTGCCGACTACCTCAAACGCTTTGTCGGCCGTCCGACCTCCCTCTATTTTGCCGAGCGGCTCACAAAACGGCTGGGCGGCGCGAAGATTTACCTCAAGCGCGAGGACCTCTGCCACACCGGCGCACACAAGATCAATAATTCCATCGGGCAAGTCCTGCTCGCCCGCCGGATGAAGAAGAAGCGGGTGATTGCCGAGACCGGCGCCGGCCAGCATGGGGTCGCCACGGCCACGGCCGCCGCCATGTTCGGGCTGACCTGCGAGATCTACATGGGCACGGAGGACATGGAGCGCCAGTCGCTGAACGTGTTCCGGATGCGGCTGCTCGGGGCCACGGTCACCGGCGTGGACGCCGGCAGCCGGACACTCAAGGATGCCATCAACGAGGCGATGCGCGACTGGACGACGAACGTGCAGACCACCAACTATATCCTCGGCTCCGTGCTGGGGCCGCATCCCTATCCCATGATGGTCCGCGATTTCCAGTCCGTCATCGGGCGGGAAGCCCGCAAACAGATTCTGGTTGAGGAGGGGAGGCTGCCGGATTACCTGGTCGCCTGCGTCGGCGGCGGGAGTAACTCCATCGGCCTGTTCCACGCCTTCTTGAAAGACACTCATGTCAAAATGGTCGGGGTCGAGGCCGCGGGGCTGGGGATCGAGAGCGGCAAGCACGCGGCCCGGTTTGCCGGGGGACGGCCCGGCGTGTTGCATGGGACGATGACTTATCTGTTGCAGGACGACGACGGCCAGGTGAACCTGACCCATTCGGTCTCTGCCGGACTGGACTATGCGGCCGTGGGGCCGGAGCATAGCTTTTATCACGATGT
>SCVQ01000547.1 GCA_004296865.1 Nitrospirota bacterium | reverse complement strand
CGACGCTCTTCCGATCTCCCGACCATGGTACAGCCGGCCGCCCCGATCAAACACCACCGCCCCGACCTTGGCCGCCTTGGCGCGATCGGCCAGGAGCGCCCCAACGGCCTTGGCCGCCGCCACGGTGCTGCACGACTTGAGCGATGTCCTCAAGTCGGCATCAAGCGTTGAGGCCGCCGCCAACGTGTGCCCTTTCGTGTCGTCGATGATCTGGGCGTAGATGTGCCCTTGGCTCCGATACACATTCAACCGCGGGCGGGCCGACGTACCGAAAACCCGTTTGCGCACGCGGTGCTGTCTTCGCTTCAGTTTGTCGTTTTTTTCTGCGCTATTCATTGGCGTTCTCTTACTTCCCGGTCTTGCCTTCTTTCTTTCTGAGGACTTCGCCGGCGTACCTGATGCCCTTCTGTTTGTACACGTCAGGCGGCTTAATCCCTCGGAGATCGGCGGCCGCCTGGCCGACCTTCCTCTTGTCGATCCCCTTGATCATGATCACGGTCTGCTTCTCCACCTTGGCTTCGACGCCGGCCGGGAGCGTGAACACGACCGGATGGGTATAGCCCACGCTCAGGCTGATGTCACGACCCTGCACCTGCGCCTTGTACCCGACCCCCGTGATCTCGAGCGTCCGCTCATACCCCTTGGTCACGCCCACGATCATGTTATTGAGTTCCGCCCAAGCCAGCCCGTGCAAAGCCCTGGAGCGCGGATCATCCGCCGCCCGGCTGGCCTTCGCCTGGCCATCGGCCACCGCCACCGCCAAGCCTGGAGCCAACGTCCATTCAAGCCGTCCGAGCGGTCCCTTGACCGACACCACCCGATCGGCGACTTTCACTTCCACCCCTGCCGGAATTGGAACCGGCTTACGACCCAACCGTGACATGATTCCCCTTCAACAATCCTGTCGCGCGCCTCACTGCCTGCTGAGCCGCCGCGACCTCCCGTGCCTTACCAGATGTGGCAGAGTACTTCGCCGCCCAAATTGGCGCGCCGCGATTCCTGATCCGTCATGAGTCCTTTGGACGTGGACAAAATGGCGAGTCCCATGCCGGCCATGACCGGCTTGACGTCCTCTCTCCCCACGTAGACCCGCTTGCCGGGCTTACTGATGCGGCGCATCCCCGTGATCACCGGCTGCCGCTCCCCCATGTAGCGCAACTGGACCTTCAACGTGGGATGTCCATCGATGATAGCCGGCTCGTACCCGCCGATGAAGCCCTCGGCCTTCATGACTCGGAGGAGTTGCACCTTGAGCTTCGACGCTGGCACCGTCACAGATTCGTGCCGACGCCGCGCGCCATTCTGAATTCGGACCAGCAGGTCCGCAATCGGATCTGTCATCATCGTCGCTACTCCATCCGCCGTTACTGGCGACCGTCACCGGTCGCCGCTACGCACAAGCCGCCTACCAGCTCGATTTGGTCACGCCGGGAATCTCTCCGCGCAGGCTCAGGAGCCGAAAACAAATTCTGCACATCCTGAACCGCCGCAAAAATCCCCCGCCACGACCACAGAGCGGACACCGGTTATAGCGTCGCACCTTGAACTTCGGTTCAGCCGCCGCCTTGTTTCGCAATGCTTTACGTGACACGCCTGATCTCCGTCCCGACTCGTTACGCCCGACTCATTAAAAACATCCGCCCTGCTGCGCCGACCGCTCAGGTCCTAAACGGCATCCCCAAATGACGCAGCAACGCCTTCCCCTCATCGTTGGTCTTGGCCGTGGTCACGATCGTGATGTCCATCCCGTGAATCGAGGCCACGCTGTCATACTTGATCTCCGGAAAAATCAGCTGCTCTTTGAGTCCGAGGGTGTAATTCCCGCGCCCGTCAAACGCCTTGGGAGACACGCCGCGAAAGTCTCTGATCCGCGGCAGGGCAAGACCCACCAGACGATCCATGAACTCGTACATCCGGTCGCTGCGGAGCGTCACCTTAGCTCCGATCGGCATGCCTTGACGAAGCTTGAATCCGGCGATCGCCTTCTTGGCTTTCGTGACCACCGGCCGTTGCCCGGTAATGACGCCCAACTCCGCGACCGCGCCCTCGAGCAACTTCACGTTTTGGATCGCTTCGCCCATGCCCACGTTCAGGACGATCCGCTCCAGCTTCGGCACCTGCATCGAATTCTTGTACCCGAATTCCTTCATCAGGGCCGGCACAACCTGATTGCGATAGGTTTCCTTGAGGCTCGGCTGCACCTTGGGCCCCGTCGGAGCTGCCTTTGGTGCCTTGGGTGTCTTTGGAGCCGCCGGCTCTTTTGCAGCAGGAGCCGCTTCCTTTTTAGACGCCTTGACTGCCGGCTTCTTGTCGACCTTCTTCTCGTGCCCCTGGCCGGCCGCCCCCTTCTCAACTTTTGCCATCGTCGATTCCCTCAAGCCTTCTCAATGAGATCTTTGCACTTCTTGCAAAACCTGGCGCGCCGCCCCTCCGGCAGAGCCTTGATGCCCACGCGAACGGGCTTTTGGCAGTTCGCGCAATAGAGCATCACGTTCGACAGGGCCAGCGGGGCCTCCCGCTCCAGAATCCCGCCTTGTTTCGTCTTCTGGCTGGGCTTCGTGTGGCGCTTGATCATGTTCAGCTTCTCCACGGTCAGCTTGCCGTCCGACAGATGCAGGGAGAGCACCTTGCCCATCTTGCCCCGTTCCCGCCCCGCGATCACCATCACGGTGTCGCCCTTTTTGATTTTGCTTTTCTCGATTGCCTGCACCACCATAGCGCTTACGTCCTTGTCCTAAAGTACTTCCGGGGCCAACGAAATGATCTTCATGAATTTCTTCCACCGCAACTCCCTGGCGACCGGGCCGAAAATGCGCGTCCCGACCGGCTCGCCCTGGGCGTTGATCAACACACAGGCGTTGCGATCGAACTTGATGTACGAACCGTCGTCGCGGCGCACGCCCTTGGTGGTCCGCACGATCACCGCCTTGCTCACGTCGCCCTTTTTCACCGTCGCCTGCGGAATGGCTTCTTTCACAGCCACGACGATGATGTCGCCGAGCGAACTGTAGCGCCGCTTGGACCCGCCCAGGACATGGAAACACATGACCTGTTTGGCGCCGGAATTATCGGCCACGTCAAGATAAGTATAGTTCTGAATCATGCCCTTTTTCCTACTCCGCGAGTCGCCGCCTTATTCAGGCCGTCCACGCTCCACGATTTGCGCCACACGCCAATGCTTCTCTTTGCTGATCGGCCGAGTCTCGATCAAGCGGACCCGGTCTCCCACGCGGCACTCATTCTGCTCGTCATGCGCCTTCAGCTTGGTCACGCGACGCAGGGTCTTGCGATAGACCGGGTGCTGAACGAAGCGATCCACGGCGACCACGACCGTCTTATCCATTTTGTTGCTGACGACGCTGCCCAGCCATTCCCGCCGTTTCTTGGTTTGCTCCTCCATCGCCTTTATCCCTTGCTCTTTCCGGTTGACGCGGCGCCACCTACGGTTTTCTGTTGCATGATCGTCTTCACCCGCGCCAGGTCGCGGCGCGTCTGGCGGATTTTCATGGGGTTTTCGATCCGTCCGGTTGCGAGCTGGAAGCGCAGGTTGAACATTTCCTGCTTGAGCTTCCGCTCCTTCTCCGCCAACTCGGCGAGTTCCATCTCCTTGAGTTCCTTCACATCCATGCCGGCATCCTTCTCTGCTCCGCCTTGTCGGCGACTAGATCGTCCCGCGGGCCACAAACTTGGTCGCAATGGGCAGCTTGTAAGAGGCAAGCCGGAAAGCTTCCTTCGCCACCTCGGGCGTCACCCCGTCCATTTCGTAGAGGATCCGGCCAGGCTTGACTACCGCCACCCAATACTCCGGATTGCCCTTGCCTTTACCCATACGCGTTTCGGCCGGCTTCTTGGTGATGGGCTTGTCCGGGAATATCCTCGTCCAGACCTGACCACCCCGCTTGACGTGCCGCGTAATCGCGATCCGAGCCGCCTCAATTTGGCGACTCGTGATCCGTCCGGGCTCCAACGCCTTCAGGCCGAACTCGCCGAGCGTGACCTGCCCGCCGCGGTACGCCTTGCCGCGCATCCGCCCCTTCTGCATTTTTCTGAACTTAACTTTCTTCGGTGCCAGCACTGCCTGCTCCCTTACGCCCTGCGCTTATCGTTCCTGCCGACGCTCAAACCCAAGTTCCGCCTTCTCCGGTTGAACCGGGGGCGTCTCTCCTCTGTAGATCCACGTCTTGACCCCGATCTGTCCCATGGTCGTATGCGCTTCCGCAAACCCGAAATCGATGTAGGCGCGGAGGGTATGGAGCGGCACGCGGCCCTCCCGATACCACTCGGTCCTGGCAATTTCGGCCCCGCCGAGCCGCCCGGCGCAGTTCACCCGGATGCCCTTGGCGCCCAGCCGTAGCGCCGCCGCCACGCTGCGCTTCATCGCCCGCCGGAACGCCACCCGCTTTTCAAGCTGCATGGCGATATTCTCGCTCACCAGCTGCGCGTCCAATTCGGGCTTCTTGATTTCCTTGACGGTGATATAGACCTGGTTGCCGTATTCCTTTTCGAGCGTCGCCTTCAGCTTGTCGACTTCCGCGCCCTTGCGTCCGATGATGATGCCAGGCCGTGCGGTGTGAATGATCACCCGCGTTTGATCGCCCGACCGCTCGATTTCGACGCAGGACACGCCGGCGTGATAGAGCTTCGCCTTGACCATCTTCCTGATCTTCACGTCCTCGTGGAGGAGCTTGGCGAATTCCTTCTTCCCCGCATACCACCGCGAACCCCAGGTGCGGGTATAGCCTAACCGATAACCCACCGGATGTGTCTTGTGTCCCATAAACTCCCTGCTACATGCGGCCGTCGCCGGCCGATCCGATGATGCCGTCCCCGCCCCGTTACCGTTTCGCCCCTGGCTCCGGTGCCGACACCACGATCGTGATGTGACTGGTCCGTTTGTGAATCGAACTGGCGCGTCCCTGGGCCCGCGCATGAAAGCGCTTAAAGGTCGGCCCGCCGTCCACATGGGCCCGCGAGATCCACATCGAATCACTCTCTCCCATTTCCTTCTGCTCGGCGTTGGCGACCGCCGACCGCAGGACCTTCTCGACGACCTTGGCCGCCGCACGGGGCGTGTACTTCAAGACGCCCAAGGCACGCAAGACCTGCTGCCCTCGGATCATGTCCACGACCGCACGGGCCTTGCGGGGAGCGATGCGCACGAATCTCAAAACTGCTTTTGCTTCAGCCATATCCATTCCTGCCCTACTTCAGGGCCACTGCCTTTTCGGTCCTTGCAGCCCCGTGGCCCTTGAAGAACCTGGTCGGCGCAAATTCGCCCAACTTGTGGCCGACCATATTTTCCGTCACGAACACGGGGATGAATTTCTTCCCGTTGTGCACCGCGAAGGTATGGCCGATCATGTCGGGAGTCACGGTCGAACGGCGCGACCACGTCTTGATGATCTTCCGTTGATTGGCCTCGTTCATCTGCTCGACTTTCTTGAGCAGATGGGCATCCACAAAGGGCCCTTTGCTGACTGATCTGGGCATCGCGCACTCCTCAGACTGTGACTAGCGGACGCCCTTCTTGCGCCGCGTGATGATGAACTTGTCGGTCCGCTTATTCTGCCTGGTCTTGTACCCTTTGGTCGGCAGCCCCCAGGGAGACACCGGATGGGGATTGCCCTGGCCCGACTTCCCCTCGCCTCCTCCGTGCGGGTGGTCCACCGGGTTCATGACGACGCCACGCACGTTCGGACGCCAGTTCCGCCAGCGGGACCGGCCGGCCTTGCCCACCGATTCGTTTTCATGATCCAGGTTGCCGACCTGCCCCACCGTGGCCATGCAGGTCCCCAGGATGCGTCGCATTTCGCCGGACTTGAGGCGGACCTGCACATACAAGCCGTCCCGGCCCATCACCTGCGCAAACCCGCCGGCACTCCGAATCAACTGCCCGCCCTTGCCCGGCTTGAGCTCGATGTTATGGATCGTCGTACCTAGCGGCATGCTCATCAGCGGAAGGGCATTGCCGGGACTGACCTCGGCCGTGGGGCCGGACTGGACCCGGTCATTCACCGCCAGCCCATGCGGGGCCAGAATGTAACGCTTCTCCCCATCCACGTAGTACAGCAGCGCGATTCGGGCCGACCGGTTCGGATCGTACTCGATGGCCGCCACTCTGGCCGGCACGCCGATCTTCTCCCGCTTGAAATCCACCGTGCGGTAGAGCCGCTTGTGCCCGCCCCCACGAAACCGGATCGTCATCCGGCCGTCGTTGTTCCGCCCTCCGGAACGCACGTGAAACTTGGTCAGGCTCTTTTCCGGCTTCTTCTTGGTCAAATTCTCCCCGGTCACGGCGGTCATGGCCCGCCGCCCAGGAGAAGTTGGTTTGTACTGTTTTAATCCCATGCTCTCTCCAACGCGGAACTATGAACGCTGACCGATGAACGGAAGAAATCGCACAGACAGAATCTTACAACGTTCATCCTTCATCGTTCCTCGTTCACCATTCGCTTTACGCGCTCTCGAACAGTTCGAGCTTTTCGCCCTTCTTCAAGGTCACGATGGCCTTCTTCCAGTCCGATCGCTTTCCGGCAAACCGGCCGAGCCGCTTTTTCTTCCCGAGCACGTTCAGGACGTTCACCCGATCGACCTTGACGTTGAGAGCCGATTCCACCGCCCGCTTGATCTCGATGCGGTTGGCGTCCTTCCTGACCAGAAACCCGATCTTGTTGGCGCTCTCGCGCATCGCCGTGATTTTCTCGGTCAGCAGGGGCTGCACCAAGACACTGTATGGTTCTCGTTTCATAACCAGCCCTCTATGCCCAGCATTCGTGCACGCGCGCCAATTCACGCTCAGGAATCAGGATCGACTCGTACCGCAACACATCATAGACGTTCAGATTCTCAGGTCGCACGAGCTTGACGTCGGCCAGATTCCGCGCGGCCCGCTCCAGCTCTACACGGTCCTCACCGGCCACGATCAGCGTCTTGGCCGCGAGGCCCAACTGCGTCAAGACCTTGAGCAGGAGCTTGGTCTTCGGTTCGGCGATCGACAGATCGGACACAACCGTGATGCCGCCCTGAGTCAGCTTGTCGGAAAGGGCGCTGCGCAACGCTTCACGATACTTCTTCTTCGGCATGCCATAGGCATAGCTGCGCGGCTTCGGCCCGAACACCGTACCACCATGACGCCATACAGGCGAGCGGATCGACCCGGCGCGGGCACGCCCCGTATGCTTTTGCTTCCAGGGCTTCTTCCCCGATCCACTGACTTCACCGCGCCGCAACGTCGAGGCGGTACCCTGCCGCTCACAAGCCTGCTGCATCACCACAGCGGCATGCACCAACGACTCGTTCGCCTCGACGCCAAACACCCCGTCACGGAGCTCGATCGATCCCACTTTGCGCTTCTGGCTGTCCACTACATCCACGGTCGGCATGTCTAGCCCTTCTTCGATTTTCTAACCACGACCATTCCGCCGGTCGCCCCGGGCACCGCCCCGCTCACAAACAACAAATTCTCATCCGGGCGGGCCTCCATCACCTTCAACCGCGACACCGTCACGCGCTCGCTGCCCATGTGGCCCGGGAGCGCTTTATTCTTCCAGACCCTCGACGGATACGAACTGGCCCCGATGGAGCCTGGCGCCCGGTGGAACATCGACCCGTGCGTCTCCGGTCCGCCCCGGTAATTATGGCGCTTCATGACGCCCTGAAAGCCCTTGCCCTTGGAGACCCCTTCCACATCGACCCAGTCGCCCTTTTGAAACAGGTCCGCCTTGATCACCTGTCCCACCTGCGCATCACCAAGCTTCTTGAACTCCTTCAAGTAGCGCGTGGCGGGAATCTGCTGCTTCTTAAGGTGTCCCGACTCCGCCTTCGAGAGCTTTCGTTCCGGCACTTCGCCGAACGTGAGTTGCACCGCCTCATAGCCGTGACGATCACGGGACTTGACCTGGGCCACACGACAGGGCCCGGCCTCGATCACCGTCACCGGGACCAACCGCCCTCCCCCGTCATAGACCTGGGTCATACCGAGTTTTTTCCCGAGCAGCCCGTTCGTCATACCGTCACCAATTTCCATCCCCTCCGATGAATCGTCGCGCCGTCATGCGGCCCGGCCGACCCGTCAGAGCTTGATCTCGACGTCCACCCCTGCCGCCAGGTTGAGCTTCATGAGCGCATCCATGGTCTCCGGCGTGGGCTCCATAATATCTAGCAACCGCTTGTGGGTCCTGATTTCAAACTGCTCGCGTGACTTTTTGTCCACGTGGGTCGATCGCTGCACCGTGAACTTTTCGATCCTCGTCGGCAGCGGGATGGGCCCGGCGACTTTGGCGCCGCTCCGCTTGACGGTCTCCACGATCTCGGCCACCGATTGGTCCAAAACCCGGTAATCAAACCCCTTCAACCTGACCCTGATTCGCTGATCCACCTTTACCACTCTAATCTCCTAACCACGCGCCATTCAGACTCGTTCACGCCAGGATTTCGGTGACGACGCCGGAGCCGACGGTTTTGCCGCCCTCACGCACCGCAAACCGCAACCCCTGATCCATCGCAATCGGCGAAATCAATTCGCCCGTGATCGACACGT
>SCVQ01000546.1 GCA_004296865.1 Nitrospirota bacterium | reverse complement strand
GCTCTTCCGATCTTTATGCGCGCCGACCGTGCCGTCGTGTTGTGGCTGGTGCCGAGCAACACCATCCTCGATCAGACCGCCGATGCCCTACGCGATCCTCGCCATCCCTACCGCCGTGCGTTGGAACTGGCCTGTGGCGCGGTGGAAGTGGTCACCATCGAGGAGGCGTTGCGCCTGTCGCACGCGACCGTGGAGGGGCAGACGGTTGTGATCGTGGCGACCATTCAATCGTTCCGCGTCGAGGATACGACAGGGCGGAAGGTCTATGACCAGAACGGCGCGTTTGCAGAGCACCTGCTCAACGTATCCGCAGACCGCCTGGCCGATCTGCTGCCCGGTGCGGATGGCAAACCCAAGCCATCGCTGGTGAACATGCTGCGGTTGCGCCGGCCCATCGTCATTGTGGACGAGGCGCACAACGCGCGTACCGACCTCTCCTTTTCCGCACTCGGCGATGTGCTGCCGTCGTGCATTGTCGAGTTTACGGCCACGCCGGCGCGGGAAAAGACTCCTTCGAACGTGCTGCATCGCGTCTCGGCGGCGGAGTTGAAAGCGGCGGAGATGGTGAAGCTGCCGCTGCGGGTCATTACGAGGCACCCGAGCCAACGCGACCAACTCCTGGCGGAGGCGGTCACGCTCCGTGCCGATCTCGAAAAACTGGCTGTGGCCGAGGGACAACAGACGAGCGAGTATATTCGGCCGATTCTGCTGCTTCAGGCTGAGCGTGTGGATGCCTGTGAACCGCTCCGCGACCGGCTGGTGCGCGAGTTCGGTTTCTTGAAGGACGAAATAAAAATCTCCGTCGGCAGGCTCGACGAATTGAAAGACGTGAAGGACATCGCGTCGCCGAAGTGTCCGGTGCGCCTCATCATCACAGTCGAGAAGCTGCGGGAGGGATGGGACTGCCCCTTTGCCTACGTGTTATGCAGTCTCAAGGAGACGCGGTCGGCTACGGCCATCGAGCAGATCGTCGGGCGCATTCTTCGACTGCCGCTCGCCCGGACGAAACGACATCGCGAACTCAATTGCGCCTATGCCTTCTCGGTGTCGGCTTCGATTACGGACGTGCTCGCGGAATTGCGCGAGGCGCTGGAGCATAACGGCTTCACGGCAGCGGAGGCCGAACGCATCATCATTCCGGTCCCGCAAGGAACCCTGCCGCTGGGCGCGCAGCCGAAGACGTTGAAGCTCGCGCCGGCTGACATTGACGCCGCTGTGGCACAGGTGCAGGTGACGGCGCTTGCAGGCAAAGTGCGAATCGACGTCGCAACAGGCGAGATCACGGTCGTGGTCCCGCTCGATCGTGACGACACCGAGAAGCTGAAGAGTTGCGTCAAGACTCCCGAAGCCAAGGCTCAGGTGGAGGAAGCTGTCGCGCTTGTACGAGAGGCGGAGAAGGCGTTCGGCGGCAGTGGGGCAACGCGCGTGCCCTCGCCTTACGAACGGCAACTGGACTTTTTCGTGCCGCTGCTCTGTGTCCAGGAAAACGGGACTCTCTACGAGTTTGAGAGCACGTTTTTGATCGAGCACGCGTGGAAACTCAGCGAGAAAGACGCCTCGCTGTCAGAGGGGTACAACCCTCTTGTTCGTCCGGTCGGCTATGCCGGCATTCTGGATGTCGGCGTAAAGGGTGAAGTGCAAACCAGCGTGATCCGGGAAACTCCGGGAGCCGATTTTATCGGCAGGTTGCATCAGCAAGTGCTCCAGCTCGGCGGGTTGGATAATTGGTCGTTGGAAGGCTTGGTTGCGTGGCTGGACCGGCAGATCGACCACCAGGATATTCCCGCTGGTGAGTCGGCGGAGTTTCTGCGGAAGGTCATCCGTGGCCTTCAGGCGAAGTTTGGCATCGACGACGTGGGCGTGCTCGCGCTTGATCGCTTCCGCCTTCGTGATGAGATTGAGAGCTGCGTCCAGCAACATCGGAATAGTGAGCGGAAGGCTTCCTTTCAGATGTTTCTTCTCCCGGATTCGATGCTGACTGTGAACGCCGCGCGCGCCATCAACTTCAAGACAATGAGTTACGAACCGAGCCGCCTCTACGACGGTGGCTTTCAGTTCAAGAAGCACTACTTCGGGCCGAAGCCGGGCGAGTTGACCGAGAAAAAATCCGATGGCAAGCTCACCGAGGAATTTCAGTGCGCGCAGTACCTCGATAGACTGCCGGACGTCACGTTCTGGGTACGGAATCTGCTTCGCAAGGCCACATCGTTCCGCCTGCAAACGTCAACAGACTGGTTTTACCCGGACTTCCTCTGCCAACTCGCCGACGGGCGCGTGCTTGCGGTGGAGTACAAAGGGAAACATCTCTACGACGGTGTTGACTCGGAAGAAAAGCGCGCAGTCGGTGCGGTGTGGGCTTCGCGGAGCGGCGGACGCTGCCTGTTCGTTATGCCGACTGATGGTGACTTTTCGGGCATCGACAAGGCGGTGAAGCCGTTGTAGATTCGTGCCGTCCCGTCCCGCCTTTTGCCAGCCGAGGCCCCCTCCATTTTTGACTGGTCCGAAAACCGCATGCTATAGTCACGCGCAGTTCGAGTCGATTCACGCACCACGCTTCACGAATCACGGGGTTAATATGGTTGAAGTTCCGGTCAAGATCTACATGACGAACCTGGCGAAGAAGGCGCGGGAGGCGGTCCGGCCTTTGTCGTTGCTTGCAAACATGA
Source organism: Nitrospirota bacterium (assembly GCA_004296865.1). GTDB lineage: Bacteria > Nitrospirota > Nitrospiria > Nitrospirales > Nitrospiraceae > SCVQ01. The sequence goes on along the minus strand of SCVQ01000546.1, from coordinate 3,078 downwards.
CCAAGACGCTGGCCTTGCACGCCATGGCGGATCGGTTGGAAGCCGAGGCGGAAGCCGTCCTGGCGGCCAACCTGGAGGATGTCGAAGCGGTCGGCAAAAAGCTGGAAGGGGAGACCAACAAGGATACGGTGAAAGAGGCGGTGGATCGGGTTCGCCTTACCGCAGAGGAGGTCCGCGAGATGGCCGGTCGCCTCCGCGAGGTGGCGGAGTTGCCCGATCCGGTCGGAGAGATTACCAAGGTGTGGCGCCGTCCAAACGGCATGCAAGTCAGCCGGGTGCGGGTGCCGATCGGGGCGATCGGGATCGTGTCGGATTTGGGTCCCAAGCACACGACTGATGCGGTCGCGTTGTGTTTGAAAGCCGGCAACGTTTCGGTGGTCCGCGGCGGAAGCGAGTGGACCCGTTCGAACCAGGTCATCGGGACGCTCTTGCGCGAGGCGGCGGAATCCTCCGGCGTGCCGGCCGGGGCCGTCACCTTTGTCGAACGATCTGAGAAGGAGGCGGCGCTCGAACTGCTCCGCCAGAACAAGTACCTGGACGCCATCATTCCGCGGGGCGGCGCAGGGCTGCGCAAGACGGTCATGGAGCAGACGCGTCTGCCCATTTTGTGCCACGATGCGGGGATGAGTTATGTCTACATCGACGGGGAGGCGGACCTGCCGCTGGCGCAGAATATTGTGGTGAATTCCAAGGCCCAGGAGCCCTCCGCCTCGAATTCCGTCGATATGGTGCTGGTGCATCAGTCGATCGCGAGGCCTCTCCTCGGCGCTCTGGTTCGCCGGCTGCTCGATGAGTTCAAGGTGGACGTCCTGGGCTGTCCCAAGACCATGGCCTTGGCCGGCTCCTATTCCTTCAGCAATTATAAGAATGTCAAGGAAGCGACGGAGGAGGACTGGGGCCGGCAGTTTTTGTCTCCGACCCTTGCGATCAGGGTGGTCAAGGATATGGACGAGGCTGTGGCCCTGATCGGCCACTATGGTCCGGTCCATACCGCTGCAATCGTCACGAGGGAGTATGCGAGCGCGATGCGGTTCACGCGCGAAGTGGATGCCAGCGCGGTGTTGGTGAATGCGTCCACGCGATTCAATGATGGGAGCGAGCTTGGGCTTGGCGGGGAGGTCGGCACGAGCACCTTGCGCGTCCACGCGCGAGGCCCCATTTCGCTGGAGGAGTTGACCTGCCAGAAATATGTCGTGCTGGGGACCGGGCAGTTGCGCCAACCGCATCCCGTTCCCGTCGCCTATGAAGACGCGATCATGTTGAAGCGGCCCTCTTAAGAAGCTGTCAGCGATCAGCGGTCAGCTTTCAGCAAAATGATCCCAACGCAGGTCTCATCATATTTTCAGAAGCTGATGGCTGACGGCTGATAGCTCCTCTGCCACGCATGTCTTTCCCATCCCCTAACAGAGACCTCCATGCGGATCTAGCTGAGCATTTAAAATGGTGGGGCCTCCGTCGATTCGAGTCCGACGAGGCCTACTTCCAGTGGCAGCGCGCCACCCTCAGCCCCGGCGATCTTGTCGAACTGAACCGTCTGGCCGAGCAGAAGCGGGCCTCAGGCCATGCGGCTGCCGAGATCGCTTTCTACGACCGGGCCGCCGATGCCCGTATCCTGCCGGTCCTCTACAGCCAGCGGTTTGATTACTACGCGGCTGTCGGACCCCTCATCGCAGAGCGGATCGCCGAACAAATGGCTCGCAGCCGGTCCGGCGCCGGTTCCAATTTGTCGGTCCTCGATTTCGGGTGCGGGATCGGATTGTTGACCACCTTCTATGCGCGACAATTTCCATCGCTTTCATTTGTCGGCGTCGACCGTTCTCCTGCCTCGCTCGCCCTGGGCAGAGAACGGGCCGGTGCCCGGGGGCTCGGCAATGTCCGCTTTGAATGTCTTGATCTTCACCAGACGGCCCTGCCCGGCACCTACGATCTGATCCTCTCCACGCAGGCTCTCCTGCAGGCGGAACTCGATCCCGGGCTTCCGAGCAAGGATTGGACGACCTTTGAGCGCGCAATCGATGCGGCGGCCCAATCGGGCTTCGAGGAACGTACCGGGCTGGGTGCCAGGCTTGACCATCTCTGTGGGGCTCTGGCTTCAGACAGCCACCTCATACTTTTTGAGAAAACGCGCCAACTTGCCAGACGGGTTCCCTTCCAGCGCGCCTTGGCGGCACGGGGACTCAGGCCCCTGGTCCCGCCGGTTCCTATCCGATACCAGGTTGTGGAAGAGGTGGCCGACGACGGGCCGTTGTATGTCCTGGGTCGTTCTTCATGCGAGGCCGGCTCGGCCGGCTTCAATGAATTGGATTGGGACGAGACTCCAGAGCCGATCGAAGAGGGAGAACTCTTTCGTTGCCGCGGCACCGCAGCCGAGTCGGTGTACAAGCGGCTGCCTGAGCGGGTGGTGATTCGAGAAGCTGCCTGGGCGGATTCCCAGGCCGGTGCGGTTCGGGCTGAATGGGGACGGTTCGCGGGCGTCTTGGCCTATCTCTATCTCACGGTTGGCGACGGGTTTCACGGCATCCTGGTTGGTCGCGAGGGGAGTGGGCAGGGACTCGATTGCCGCATCGGGCGATGTCTGATCGACCACGAGCGGGATCGCGAAGGCGGACGGCTAGGTCTCTTGCTGGAGGATGCCTGGCTCTGCTCGGTCGGCGAAGAAGACCCGGCCCATGCTCTTCTGTATGAGAATCATACGGTTTGCGCACAAGCAATCTGGACGCTTCTTCAGGGGTTGCCGGGACGTACGGTGCTCAGGACTGCGAGCGGCGGAACCCCCGATGGAGGACAGCGGCATGTCGAGCTTGGGGTGATGTCCGGCCAAGGCTTGGTCTATCTGTACCAGGCGACGACGTTCGACCAACGGCAATTGGTCTTGGTGGAGCGAGAGCGAGCAGCTTTGCTGGAGGCATATTATCAAGAGCTTATGTCGGAGGGGGCACCGGCGAGTCAGTGAAATCAGGCCATAAGCAAGAAAGCAGGCATCGGTGTGACGGTTTGGCAGGATAAGGCTTGACCAGTATCGTCTAGGGGCCATAGAATGACCCATCAAGTCGCGCAGGGGGTGTGCTTGCGATGAAC
>SCVQ01000545.1 GCA_004296865.1 Nitrospirota bacterium | reverse complement strand
GCCGTCGGCCTCAAGCCATTCCGCCTTCAGGTCCATGCGCTCTGCTGTCACGGTTGGAGCTCCCTTGGGCCTCACAGCACCACGGCTTCACGGTAACAACGCCGCAACAAGACCGGGCAGGTGATTGAGAATCGTCTCGCGCTGGGAGAGGCTCGAAGCCATCATACCGCATCATCGGCAAACACGCAGCAGAAACGGCTTTTCTTGCACAGGAGCACAACGTACCGCGCAACGGGGAAGGAACCCGCAAGCGAGCGTGCAATCCATGAAGAATGAAGCAGGTGGGGGACACGTGAACGCAGCTGGACCAAGAAGAAACCCCGGAACCTAGTTCCAGGTCACATGGTCCTGGTTGAGTAGAAAGTCAACCAACTCGATGCCGTCGCGCAAGGCCACTTGGGCGTGCTCGGACATGGGCAGGATGGCTCCGACCGGCTTCCCCGCTTCTAGATCTTCCAGAGAGGGAATCCCTTCAGGCCCCGGCTTTTCATGCTCTGAGCGGAAACTGGCCATCCCGTTGTCTCCTTTTCCTCGGCCAAGCAGGTCTTACGCCGACACGGCATTACGTTATGATGATACCACAGATTTTTCGCTGCATGTCCAGTGCAAGCCAAAGCGGGTTCATGAACGTGGCTCGCGCAGGCGATTCGGCAAGAGCGCAAGGCGGCCGGGTTATGGCGAGTGATTCACAGGAGCCAGCGCTCCCAGGTAGGCAAATTCTCCGACCCGGATCAAGGCGGTGTCGGCTCGCAGGCGGAAATCGTCATGGCCGGGATCGACAAACCGAGGGTCCCCGGAAATGTCCGAGTCCGCCTTGAGCTCCGGCGCGTGGACATTGGGTGAACCGGCCTTCAGGTAATCCCCCTGGCTGTTGTACAGCGCGTTGTAGGACATCGTGACCGTACTGGCCGGTCCGAACACAAACCCGACCCGGTTCAGCCCGACGATATTGCCGGCCACGTCGCTGCGGGAAGTCCCCAGGAAGGCGGCCCCGCCGCCGTTCTTCACGATCGTATTGCTGAGCAGGACCGCCCGCGCGCTGTCCGACACGACCACCCCTTCGAAGAGGCTCCGCGTGATGACGTTGCGTTCCAGGCGCACGTCGGACTTGCCCGCAATCGTCACGCCGTGGTCGTTGTCGTGGATCATGTTGCCGACGAGCACCGCCTGCGAGTCCGCGAACTGGACGCCGGTGGTCTCGCTGCCGCCGATCACGCACCGTTCGATCCGTACATCCTGGACTTGCTGCCCGAACAGCATCCCGTTGATCCGCACTTCGCGTAGGACGATCCCGCGCCCATTGAAGATGCCCATCGCATGGCCGCCATGCTCGTTGATCGTCAGCCCGCTGATTTCGATATCCGTCGCCCCATAGGGCCACTTGCCGATGTGAAACACCCCGACCCGGTCGAGGCCAAGGATCGTCACCTGATCCATGCCGGCCCCGATCAACTTCACCCGTTGCTTGCTGTGGATGGTCACGTCTTCCGGATAGGCCCCGGCCTTGACCCGGACCGTATCCCCTTTTCCGGCGTCATCGATCGCCGCCTGAATCGACCGGTATTGCCCGGACCCGTCCAGCGCAACCACCAAGGTGCGCGGCTCAGGATCGACCGGCTTCCCGTCCGGAATCGCCCACGCGACCCGCCCTCCGCCGATTGAGCCCAGCAACACGACCGCCACGATGATCCGATGCATGACCCTCTGCATGAGAGCGTGATACAGGGAAGCACCGCGTCAAGTCAACCCCGTTTCTTGTGAGGTCTGTTGCGGCATGCTATTCTTCCACATGATCTTGGTCGGCCTCACCGGCGGATTGGCGACGGGGAAAAGCACCGTCGCACGTTTGTTTCAGGACTGCGGCGCCCGCGTCATCCATGCGGACGACCTCGCTCGTCAGGCGGTGCAGCCAGGCAAACCGGCCTGGAAGGACATCGTCCGTACGTTTGGGACGGGCGTGATACACGCCGACCGGTCGCTGAACCGCGACGCCCTCGCCAAGATTGTCTTTCGCAATCCGACCAAACTCCGGCGCCTGAATGCCATCGTGCACCCGCGCGTGGCCCGCGAGCAGGCCCGGCTCACCAAAACCATCGCCGCGAAGCATCCGCAGGCAGTGGTCGTCTACGATGTTCCACTCCTCTTCGAGGCCGGCGTGGACAAACGCGTGGACAAGATCCTCGTTGTCACGGCCGACCGCCAGACCCAAATCCAGCGCCTCATCGCGCGCAACGGGCTCACCCGGACCGAAGCCCTCCGCCGCATCCGTGCCCAGATGCCCCTCTCGCGTAAAATTCCACTCGCCGACGTCGTCCTCGACGGCACGCTGCCCCTTGCACAACTGCGCCGCGAGATCGGCCGGATGTACCGCGCGTGGCGGCGATCGGCGTGACCGTCGGCCGGGTGCATCTTCGATATTTTCTGTGCTACAGTGCGGCATGCGCCACGTTACGATCATCGGATCAGGACCGGCCGGATTGACCGCCGCCATCTATGCGGCTCGGGCCAATTTGTCGCCGCTGGTCATCGAAGGGCTGCAGGCCGGAGGCCAGCTCACGACTACCACCGAGGTGGAAAACTACCCCGGCTTCCACCACGCCGTCATGGGGCCGGACCTGATGAAGGCGATGCGGGCCCAAGCCGAGCGGTTCGGGACGGAATTTCTCCAGGGCGAGGTGTCGGCCGTGGACCTCACGCGGAGTCCCTTCACCGTCACGATCGAAGGCGAGCAGACCATCGAGAGCCGGACGCTCATCATCGCCACCGGCGCATCGGCGGTGCACCTCGGGCTCCCCAGCGAATCCCGACTCATGGGGCACGGCGTCTCCACCTGCGCCACCTGCGACGGCTACTTTTTCCGCGGCAAGGAGCTGGTGGTCGTCGGCGGCGGCGACAGCGCGGTCGAGGAAGCGACGTTCCTCACGAAGTTTGCCACCCGGGTCTCGCTCGTCCATCGGCGGGACAAGTTGCGGGCCTCCAAGATCATGCAAGATCGGGCCTTCAAAAACGAAAAGATCACCTTCGTGTGGAACTCCATCGTGGAAGAGATCCTGGGTGATCCGATGGTCACCGGCGTCCGCCTGCGCAACGTCGTCACCGGCGCCACGTCCGAATTGCCTTGTGCGGGGCTCTTCGTTGCCATCGGCCACAGTCCCAACACCGCGCTGTTCGAGGGCCAGCTCGACAGGGACGCCAAGGGTTATCTCCTCACCAGAAACGGCACGGCCACCAGCGCGCCCGGCGTGTTCGCCGCAGGGGATGTCCAGGACTCCCGCTACCGCCAGGCCGTCACCGCGGCCGGCTCCGGCTGCATGGCCGCCATCGATGCCGAACGATTCCTGGAATCGCTCGGCCATTCGTCATGACGCTATCAGCTCTCAGCCGTCAGCCAGAAGCTGAGAACTGAAAGCTGACTGCTGAAGGCTACGAATGCGCTGTGCCATCGTCCATTACCACGAACTCGCCCTCAAGGGTCGGAACCGTCCCTACTTCGAACAACGCCTCGTTCGGCACCTTCGCCTGGCCCTGCACGATC
>SCVQ01000055.1 GCA_004296865.1 Nitrospirota bacterium | reverse complement strand
CATGCAGTTCCACCAGGTCTTTGGCAATCGAGAGCCCCAAGCCCAATCCCTTGACCGGGCTTCTTTGGTGACACGTTGCCCGGAAGAAGGGGCTGAAAATCTTGGGCAGTTCCACAGCGGGGATGCCTTGGCCGGTATCGACCACCGAAATCTTGACGAAGTGCGCCCCGTCGCGGGCTATCCGAACCGTCACGGATCCCTTGTCCTGGGTATACTTGATGGCATTGTCCACGAGGTTCGTCAGAATCTGGCTGACCTTGTCGGCATCTGCCCAGACCGTGAGGTCCGCCTCGTGACCCTGCAGTTCCAGTCGGTGCCCCTTCGCCAGTGCGAGTGGCCGGAGTTGCTCCACCACTTCGGCAACCACCTGCGGCAAAGACACTTCGTCCGGCAGCAGAGTGATCTTGCCGGCTTCAATGCGGGCACGGTCAAGGAGGTCCGTGATCATGCGTGACAGGCGACGCTCATTGGCATTGATCCGCGTCAGGTACTGCGTTTGCTTGTCGGTCAGTGGGCCTGTGAGTCCGGCCAGCATGTTTTCGGCGAAGCCCTTGATGGAGGTCATCGGCGTCCGCAATTCGTGTGAGACGTGAGCCAGGAACTGGGACTTGAGATGGTCCATCTGCTTCAATTGCTCGTTGGCGGCCTGCAAGTCTTTGTTCAATTGTTCTAACTCGAGCGTCCGCTCGCGCACCTTCGCTTCCAGTCCGACGTTCAGCGCCTCGATCTGGGCATAGGCATCCGCGTTGTCCAGGGCGATGGAGACCTGGCCGGCCAAGGTCCCCATCAAGTTCAGGTCATCGGCGGTCAGGGAGTGTGATCGAGACCGATCGGCGGTAATGGCTCCCAGGATTTTGTTTTGTATCTTGAGCGGGACCGAGATGATGGAGCTGGACTTGGTGGCCAAGGCCAGCTGCCGGTTCAGCGGATGCAGACGGTCCCAGACCTTCTGGAGATCTTCCACCAGGAGGGGTTCCCCTCGCAGGAGCACCGTGCCCTCGATGCTGTTGGGGTCCGTCACGGGGACCTCGAGCGAACGCGCGAACTCCGTAATATCCGCGGAAACACCGAGAATTCTGGCGTCGGAGGCCACCTGACGGACAGGGTCGAAAAAGGTGAGCATGGCCCGGTCATAGTGGAGCTGCCGGACGATGGTGTCTAGGACCCGCTCAATCAATGTCTCTCGAGCGAGCGTCGAGGTGAAGGCTGCCGAGGCTTCGTGAAGCGTGGTCAACTGGTCCACCTTACGTTGGAGATCGGCCGTAAGCTGCTGCTGCTGGACGTAGGCTTCTTTGAGCTCCTCCTGCCAGGAGTCGAGCGATTGCAACTGTTCATCAATCACCTTCTCCCGCTGCTCGATTTCCGGTTGAAGGGCCCGCCGCGCCAGCCACCCGACCACCGGCCAACTCCGACTCTCCTCCACGGACCAGGTAACCTCCCATTCACAGCAGTCGTCTCCTTCCACCATGCAGCGTCGGTCCAGCGCGGTGGCGGGCTGTAAGTGGCGGTAGATCTCCGGAACCCCCACGAAGTACCCTTTCGTCGCCGCACACCAGTGTTTGGCGCATCCCCTGAGATAGGGGCCGAACTGTGGATACGCGCTGTCCCCGAATCCCATCCGCAGGATCGCCGAACGGTTGGACACCTTCACGGCATCCACATAAAAGACTTCCTTTGCATGATAGACCCGCGCAAAATAGGGAGACAGTTTGTAAATTTGAGCAATTGAAAAGGGCCGGCCCAACGCCTGGATGATCGGCGAGATCGCATGGCGTCTTCCCATCGTAAAGTGAAACTGCGGGTCTCCCGAGATATCCACACAAAACTGGGCGAAGAAGGCTGAGAACTCGTAGGAATAGCTATTCCACGGATTCTTCATGAACTCGGCGGTCACATGGTACGCCCGATCAGAAATCCGTTCGTTCAAGCGGCGAGCCAACTCTCC
>SCVQ01000544.1 GCA_004296865.1 Nitrospirota bacterium | reverse complement strand
TTCCGGGCTTCGCTCGGCGATCCGGCCTTGGACTTCGTCGCGATCAACGACCTCACGGACGCCAAGACGCTCGCCTATCTCCTCAAATATGACTCAGTACACGGCACGCTGGACGCCGACGTCCAGGCCAGCGACAGCGCAATCGTGGTCAATGGCAAGTCGATCAAAATTCTGGCCAAGAAGGACCCCAAGGAACTGCCCTGGAAGGACCTGGGCGTGGATTTGGTCATCGAGTCCACCGGGCGATTCACGGACCGCGAAGGGGCCAGCAAGCACCTCTCGGCCGGCGCCAAGCGGGTCATTATCTCGGCCCCGGCCGGTGATGCGGACGTGACGGTTGTCCTGGGCGTGAACGAGAACTCTTACGACCCACACAAACACCAGATCATCTCCAACGCCTCCTGCACGACCAACTGCCTGGCGCCGGTGGCCAAGGTACTCCTGGACAATTTCGGCATCCGCCACGGCATCATGACGACGATCCACTCCTACACGAACGACCAGCAGCTTCTGGATCTGCCGCACAAGGACCTGCGGCGCGCGAGGGCCGCGGCCCTCTCCATGATCCCCACCAGCACCGGCGCGGCCAAGGCGCTGCATTTGGTCATCCCCCAGCTCAAGGGAAAGATGGACGGGATGGCTATCCGAGTGCCGACGCCCAACGTGTCGATCGTGGACCTGACGGTGGAAACGGAGAAGGACTGCGACCCGGCCACGGTGAACGCCGCGTTCCGCAAGGCCGCGGAGGGGCCCTTGAAGGGCATCCTGAAATATTCCGAGGCCCCGATCGTCTCGACGGATCAGAACGGCGACCCCCACTCGGCCACGCTGGACGCCCCGCTGACCATGAGTCTGGACCATCGTATGGTGAAGGTCCTCGCCTGGTACGACAACGAGTGGGGCTATTCGTGCCGGATTCGGGACCTCGTCAAATTTATCGCGGCGAAGTCGTAACGGCCTCGCCCTTCTTCTAAGCCGTGTTCTGCGTCAGTCCGCCGGCGTCGCCGGACTGACGCCTGACCGAACGGGATGCCGACTAGGGAGCGCGCATGAACATTCGCAAACGGATGATCGAGGACGTGGATCTGCGCAACAAGCGCGTCATCATCCGCGCCGACTTCAACGTCCCGCTCGATGATGCGCACCAGATCACGGACGATACCCGCATCCGCTCCACCCTCCCGACCATCAACCGCGCCGTGGACGAAGGCGCCAAGGTCATCCTCTGCTCGCACCTGGGCCGGCCCAATGGCAAACCGGACCCGCGGTACAGCTTGGCCCCCGTGGTCAAACGGCTCCAGCGATTTCTGGGCAAGGAGGTGGGCTTCGCACCGGACTGCATCGGCCCCTCGGTGGAGAAAATGGTCGCCGCGATGAAGCCCGGCGACGTGCTCTTGCTGGAAAACCTCCGCTTCCATCGGGAAGAAGAAGCGAACGACGAGACCTTTTCCAAGGCCCTGGCTTCCCTCGGCGATGTGTACATCAACGACGCATTCGGCGCCGCGCACCGCTCCCACGCCTCCATCGTCGGAATCACGAAATTCGTCAAGGAGGCGGCCGCCGGCTACCTGCTGAAAAAGGAAGTCGAGTACCTCGAAGGGGCGGTGGCCAATCCCATGCGCCCCTTCGTGGCGATCCTGGGCGGCGCCAAGGTCTCGGGGAAAATCGGCGTCATCGAAAATCTGGGCAAACGTGTGGACAAGGTCATCATCGGCGGCGGGATGGCCTTCACCTTTATCAAAGCCATGGGGCTGGAGATCGGCAACTCCCTGGTCGAGAACGACATGCTGGACTTCGCCCGTGGCATCCAGGAACATGCGTTTTCCCGCGGGGTCAAATTTTACCTGCCCGTGGACTGCGTGGTCGCGGCCAGCCCGGAACCCGGCGCAGAAACCAAGCTCGTGCCGGTGCAGGAAATTCCCAAAGGCTGGTACGGGCTGGATATCGGCCCCGCCTCCGTCAAGCTGTTCAGCGAGGCGATCCAGAATGCCAAGACCATCCTGTGGAACGGCCCGATGGGGATGTTCGAGACGGACGCGTACGCGCGCGGCACCCTCTCCATCGCCCACGCCGTCGCCAACGCCTATGCCCTGACCATCGTGGGTGGAGGAGACACGGCCTTGGCGGTCCACCGGGCGGGGGAATCGGAGAGCATGTCCTTCATCTCCACCGGTGGAGGCGCGGCCTTGGAGCTCCTGGAGGGCAAAGTGCTCCCCGGTCTGGCAGCCCTGCCGAATAACGAACACTGACCGAAGCGTCCACCTCCGCACCGCTGCGCGCTCGCCGAGGAGCTCCGTGCGCCGACGACTCATCGTAGGCAACTGGAAAATGCACAAGACCGCATCCGAAGCGGCGGCCTTCGTGCATCGCCTCGCCGAGCTGGCGCCGGCCGTGGGAGCTACCGGCTCGACCGAGCGGGTCGAGGTAGTCCTGGCTCCCCCCTTTACCGCGCTGCACGCCGCCGCGCAGGCGGCGGCGCCCTCTTTTCCTTTCACCCTCGCCGCGCAAAATCTCTTTTGGGAAGAGCACGGCGCGTTTACAGGCGAGGTCTCGGCCCCGATGCTCAAGGACCTGGGCTGTCAGGCCGTGATCCTGGGCCATTCCGAACGGCGGCAGCTCTTTGGCGACCGGGATGAAGGGATCAACAAGAAAATCCGCGCCGCACTCCGGCACGGGTTACGGCCGATTCTCTGCGTGGGAGAATCCCTCGCCGATCGCGAGGCCGGCCTGACCGAATCGGTCGTAACCGGTCAGCTTGCCAAATGCCTCGACAGCCTGTCGGCGGACGACCTCCTGAAGCTCACCATTGCCTACGAGCCGGTCTGGGCCATCGGGACCGGCCGAGCCGCCACGGTCGCGCAGGCCGCCGCCGTCCACGAAACCCTTCGCACCGTGCTGGCGACCGGATGGAAACGCGAGGCCGGGCAACAGGTCCGCATTCTTTACGGGGGCAGCGTCACGCCGGAGAATGCCGGTGCGTTCTTGGCCTCGCCCCAGATAGACGGCGCCTTGATCGGAGGGGCTTGTCTGGACCCTCACTCTTTTGCTACAATTCTCGCTCTTGCGCAAGCACTCCCCGCCTGAGCGAGCGCGAGAAGACAGGTCGGTCGAAGCAGGTCGGTTCGAAGAAGGAGCGCTATGTATACCCTGGCCGTCATCGTTCACATTATCGTCTGCTTCCTGATGATCGGGGCCATCCTGCTCCAGGCCGGCAAGGGCGCCGAGATCGGGGCCGCCTTCGGCGGCTCAAGCCAGACGGTGTTCGGAAGCCGCGGCCCGGGCACGTTCCTCAGCAAGGTCACGGTGGCGGCAGCCGTCATTTTCATGCTGACTTCGCTCAGCCTGGCCATCCTCTCCAGGGAACGGACCTTCTCCTCCACCGTCATCGACTTGAATCAGAAAGCCACGACCGGCACTCCCCCCGCCGCAACGACCCCGCCGCAGGACGCCAAGCCCAAGGAATCGTCCCAGACGCCGCCTGCAAGCCAGGCCACCCCGGATCCAGCCAAGCCGTAACCGGAAGCTGTCAGCATTCAGTCGTCAGCAAGGCGGGCAGGCGGAGTGTATTGCCTCCATTCCCCCTCTTGCTGAAAGCTGAGAGCCGATCTAGACGCGAGTGCGCCAGGAGGCGTGCGCAGATTCCTCACCGCGCACGATCTCGAAGAAGGTCTTTTGCAGGTCGGTCGTCACCGGGCCTCGATCGCCGGCGCCGATCCGGCGGCCGTCGATTTCACGGACCGGCGTAACCTCCGCCGCCGTGCCGGTCAAAAACACTTCGTCGGCCACGTACATGGCATCGCGCGTGAAACGTTCCTCGCTCACGGGGATGTTCCGCTCGCGCGCCAACTGTATGATCGAGTTGCGGGTGACCCCTTCCAGGATGGACGTGAGCGGCGTGGTCTTGAGCACGCCCTTGCGGACGAGGAAAATGTTCTCCCCCGTGCCTTCCGACACATAGCCATCCGGGTCCAGCAGGATGGCCTCATCGTAGCCATCCGCTTTCACCTCATGCTTGGCCATGATGGAGTTCACATAGTGGCCGGAAATCTTAGCGCGCGTCATCGAGATGTTGACATGATGGCGGGTAAAAGACGAGACCCTGGCTCGAATCCCCTTGGTCAAGGCCTCCTCGCCCAAGTACGTGCCCCAGCGCCAGGCCGCAATCGCCACGCGGATGGGATTATCTCCCGGATACAGCCCCATCGCGCCATACCCGATATACACCAGCGGCCGGATATAACAGGCCTCCAATCGGTTGACCCGCACCGTCTCCACGATCGCGTCTGTGATTTGCTTCCGGTCGTAGGGCATCTTCATCAACGACACGTGGGCCGATTCGAACAATCGATCGACGTGCTCCTGCAGACGGAAGATCGCGGAGCCGTTCTTCCCCTTGTAGCAACGAATGCCCTCAAAGGCCGCCAGCCCATAATGCAATGAATGGGTCAGCACATGGACAGAGGCATCCGCCCACTTCACAAAGGCCCCGTCCATCCAGATTTTTTCGCTCGGCTGCAGCATAACGTGACCGAAAGCGCCGTTAAGTATGAAGTACGCACGCAAGAAGCCCGCGCGAAGCCACTATAGCAGCGCCCTTAAAGGCGAGTCAAGAAGCGTGGGGGGCAGGGCAATGACGAACCAATCTCCGGACATCTCCGGACAACCTTGACACCTGCTGAAAGATTATGTTAAAAAACACAGTCTTGCTTAAGGAGGCGGTGCACATGTACGCAATAGTAGAGACTGGGGGCAAGCAATATCGGGTTCAGCCTGGTGAGATCCTCCGGTTCGAGAAATTGCCGGGGGAAGTGGGCGGAACGGTAGAATTGAACCAGGTTCGACTCGTCCAAGGCGACGCCGGCCTCCTGGTCGGCCACCCCTGGGTGGAGCGGGCCCGCGTGACGGCGCAGATCATCAGTCAGGGCCGGACCCGGTCCATGATGATCTTCAAGAAAAAGCGGCGGAAGAACTACCGGCGCACCAAAGGGCACCGGCAATGTTTCACGCAAGTCCGGATCACTGACATCACGACGGCTTAGCTGAACAAGAAAAGATCCTAAGAGGGCACAGGCATGGCAACAAATAAAGGCGGCGGCTCATCGAGAAACGGCCGGGACAGCAACCCGAAGTACCTCGGCGTCAAGGCATCCGGCGGCCAGACGGTCACGGCCGGCAGCATCATCGTCCGGCAGCGGGGCACCAAGTTTTTCCCCGGGTTCAACGTCGGCCAAGGACGAGATCACACGCTCTTCGCCAAGATTTCCGGTGTCGTGAAGTTCGAGGGCGGACGGGCCCGGCAGAAAATCAGCATCTACCC
>SCVQ01000543.1 GCA_004296865.1 Nitrospirota bacterium | reverse complement strand
GAAACCTGGTCCCCCTCTACTATGCGGTCGGGGCTGTGGGGCTGCTCGGCGCCGCCGCCTTGAGCGCCGTTTTCGGCCAGGTCTATTACATGGCCGCCTTTTTGATGCCATGGGCCGGGTTTTTCTGGGCGAAGATGTACTTCTGGCGAAATCTGATGATTCAGGGCAGGCATTGAGGGGAACTGGATCGGAGGCGGGACCGTTACGGGTGCCTTTTGCCTGTTGCCTTTTTCCTTGCCGGCTTGGCCGCTTCCAAGGAACGGACCCGCTGTTCCAGGTCCCGCACCAGTTGCCGGAGTTCCGGCAGTCTGGGGATGATGGCCTGGGCCTTGACGGCGATTTCGTGCGGCATGACCGGCGCGCCGGAAACGATCTGGTTTGACGCCAGGCTGCGGTTGACCCCCGAGCGTGCCGCGATCATGACCTGGTCCCCTACTTCGATGTGATCGGCCAGTCCTGCCTGGCCTCCCACCACCACGTGGTGTCCGAGCGTGGTGCTGCCGGCGATTCCCACCTGGGCGACGAGAATCGAGTCCGCTCCGATCGAAACGTTATGGGCGATCTGGACGAGGTTATCCACCTTGGTGCCGCGTCCGATGACCGTTCGGCCGAAGGTGGCCCGGTCCACCGTCACGTTGGCCCCCAGTTCCACGTCGTTTTCGATCGTGACGGAACCGAGCTGAGGGATTTTGTGATGGCGGCCTTCGTGCGGGACATAGCCGAAGCCGTCGCTGCCGATGACCGTCCCGCTGTGAATGATGACCCTGGCTCCGATCGCGCACCCCTCGCGGATCGTGACATTGGGGTAGAGGACGGCATCGTCTCCCACCGTGACGTCGTCTCCGATGAACACGCCGGGATAGAGCGTCACACGCGCGCCGATCTTCACCCGATCGCCGAGCGTCACAAAGGGCCAAATGGAGGCGTCGGGCCCGATCCGGACGTCCGTTCCTTGCGTAATGTGGTCCGAGACGCCGCGTGCCCGGTCGGGCCGTGTAAAGAACTGCTGGACAATGCGGGCAAAGATATATTTGGGATTGGGAATGACCAATTGGGGGCGGTCGATCTCGGCAATCGGGCGGACGACCACAAACGCGGCGGCGCGGGACGCAAGGGCCGGCTTGATGAAGCGATCGCCGTCGATATAAGCCAGATGGCCCGGTTCGGCCAGCTCGAGGCTGGACGCGCCGCTTACAATCGTGTCGGGACGGCCGACAATCGTTGCGCCAACGGCTTGTCCGATTTCACTTAGTCTGATCTGACGTGCATGGTAGACCGGCACGGCCTTATCCTTTTTTCTTTGTAGAGGGACGTTTGGAGGGCGGCTTGGCCGCCTTCTTGACGGGACTTGCCTTGGAAACGGGCTTGAGCCGTCCTTCGACGTACGTCGTCACGTCGCCGACGGTCCTGAGTTTCTGCAGGTCTTCGTCTGGAATTTGCAAGTCGAAGGTTTCTTCGATCCGGTAGAGCAACTCGATCGTCCCCATGGAGTCCAGGCCGAGGTCGTCGCGCAGGGAGTGACGGGCGTCGATCATGCGCACGTCCTTCTTGAGGTAGTCGGCCAGTGCGGCGTGAATGCGGGCGGCGATTGCAAGATCAGGAGCCATGCAGAATCCTTTTAGCCGATGATGATGGGTGGTCGTTGCTGTGCCGGGGCGGTCAGGCGTACTTCTTGAAGACGACCGCGGCGTTGTTGCTTCCAAATCCGAAGGCGTTCAGGAGGGCGACCTTGATCGGCCGTTCCTGGGCGTCGGCTGAAATGCCCGGCAGCGCACAGGCCGGATCGGGCTCCTCGTAATTGATGGTCGGATGCAGCTGCCCCGTTTCGATGGCCAAGGAACAGGCCAGGGCTCCGATCGCTCCGGCGGCGCCCAAGGTATGGCCGACCAGGGACTTGGTGGCATTCACTGCGATTTTCTCGGCCCTGGCCTTGAACACCCGGCGGATGGCTTTGACTTCCACCACGTCGCCGATCGGAGTGCTGGTGGCATGGGCATTGATATAGTCCACCTGCGCGGGCGTCACCGCGGCATCCTTGAGGGCCAACCGGATGGTCGTGGCGACTTCCTCTCCGTCCTCGCGGGGGATGACCATGTGGTAGGCTTCGCTGGTTGCGGCATAGCCGGCCACTTCGGCATAGATCCGAGCCCGTCGCTTTTTCGCGTGGGCCAGGCTTTCCAGGATGAGGGCCCCGGCGCCTTCGCCCATGACAAATCCGTCGCGGGCCCGGTCGAAGGGCCGGGAGGCCCGTGCCGGCCGATCGTTAAAGCCGGTGGACAGCACCCGTAGCGAGCAGAAC
>SCVQ01000542.1 GCA_004296865.1 Nitrospirota bacterium | reverse complement strand
TCGACGATCGCCCGGTTCATACGCGCCGCCACCCATGCCCCATACTGGTTTGCCAGGGTCTGCGGAATTGCCGGCAGGACAAACCCCATCCGCCTGGAGACGAATCGCCGCAGGCCCTTGATACCTTGCCGCGGCCCGGACTGGTTGTAGAAGCGGACCTGCACCGTGCAGCCCAGGCTCTCGAGCCCCCGCGCGGTGGACTCCGTCCATTGCAGGATCAGCTCAGGGCCGATCACCAGGACCCGTGGCTGAAAGCAAGGGGTCATTCAGGCTGAGCCCAAAGGCTGTTCGGCGTGGCCGGGCAGCGAGCTTCGTAGAGGAGCACCTCCGCAACCGGGCTGTAGGCATGCTCTCGAGCAGGGCCTAAAAAGAGCCTGACAAGCTCCCGCCCACGCCGCCGCCGATCGGCAAGCTCAATCCCACGCATCGACAAGACCGCATGCACTGCTGCCTTGATCTCTGCCGGAGTTCTCGCTCTCATCCGCTCAGCGCAGTCGATACCGATCGTGTCGAGGTCAAGCGACCACTCGGACCCCACGTGGATGATCCCGACTCCATGGGCCAGCGCTTCCAGGGAGGTGGTTGAATCCATGTACAACAAGACCCCGCTACGAAGGAGCAGTTCCAGGAACGGGAGCTCGGACACTACAAAGTTCGGAGGGAGCCGCAGGCCGCCCAGGGCCCGCTCGATCCGTGAAAAAGGAAGGACCGGATGACATTTGATCGTCACCCGCAGCGCAAGGTCAGACCCGAGCGCCCGGCATGCTTTCCAGATGAGTTCCGAAGCCAACTCCAGGTTGCTCGGGGGTACCACCAGGACCGCCTGTCTTACGCCGTTCATTTCCTCACCGCATTCAGAATCATCGCCTACTTCGCGGGCGCGCTCGACAGACGCCTCGAAGCGAACGGCTCCGCCCTGGCGGAGCCGTTCTTCAGGATACCCGGACCGGCGCAGGACGCTGAAGCTGTACGCCCCGTTGGTGACAACCACGTCGGGAAAAGGCACGCGCTCGAACTCGCAGGCCGACACATAAAAATTGAGACACAGGTCCGGGACATTCGCGTCCTGGTAGCCGACGAGACGGGCCTCAGGATAAGCTCGCCGGAACCCGAGGCAGAACCCACGCTCCCAGAGATGATTCTCGTATGAATACACGAACCCGGCCAACGGCAGCCCCTTCGATCTCCACCGTCTGACCGTGAGGCAGTGCAGGAAGTTGGTCGGGACACGCGCCACGGCCCAGTCCTTCCGAAGGTCGGCCTCCATCAGAGGCTGCAGGTCGATCGACTCGAACGATGGGACCGCGCCACGAGGTGGACACAATCCAACGTCGGCGACGGCCGCTTCCAGGATATCCGGCAGCGTCAACCACGTATGCGGGAGGAGGAACGGCGTGCGGCTGCGCAACAGAGCCCTCAGGGCCCACCGATAGCCGACCGTGGGAAGGACGAGGGGAAGCAGACAGCAGGTCCACCCGCGACGCTCCAGGTGTTGAGCCAACTCACCGAGATTGACGTTTCGGTACCGTCCCTCCCGATTGAAGCTGCGTTGGTCTACCCAGCCATGGAGGAGCACCAGCCCCTTCTCGGAGGACAAACGGGACTTTTCCCGCCAGGATTGCCGGCGGGATCCCAGCAGCCTGGCGAGCACCAGCCGAGCGGAATGCTGGAGCACAAACCGAACCCGACGTAGGAGGCCCGGCACCAAGTCGTCCCGTAGAACACGGAGCGCATCGGCGAGAGGCGTC
>SCVQ01000541.1 GCA_004296865.1 Nitrospirota bacterium | reverse complement strand
GCTCTTCCGATCTCAAGAATCTGAAGAAAGCCGCCACGCCCTCACCGAGACGCCGACCGAAGAAGTAACGTCTCAAACTGAGCCCGTCCCTCATGGCGCTGGTTGTAGCGCCATGCATACTCATTTAGGTAGCCCTGAAGATGCTTCTTAGACACGGCGTGATAGACCCCGCCAATGCCCCGCTTTGTCAGGGACCAGAATCCCTCGATGGTATTGGTATGCACATCCCCGCTCACGTAAATCTTCTCCGCGTGCCGAATGCGGCGATGCTTGAATCCTCGTCTTTCCAGCATGTCATACGACTTGTACTCGTCGGTATAGACCGTGGACTTCGGCAAGGCCCGTTCAAGGATGTGCGGCATGACGGTGACGGCGGCGACGTTATCCACGGTCACAGCGGCGACCTTGCCTTTGCGCTGCACGATCCCGAACACGGCAACCTTCTTGGACTTTGCGCCAGGGCGACCGATCATGCCGCGCTCCCGGCCTCCGATATACGTTTCATCGCATTCAATCGGCTGTCCATTTGTAAACGGCCCCTCTCCCTGCCTCATCAGTTCGTTGCGGATCAGGAAGGCCATGCGCCATGCGGTCTTGTAGGTTACGCCCAATTCCCGCTCCAACTGCTTCGCAAAGATGCCGCAGCGCGTGCTCGTCATCAGGTACATCGCATAGAACCACAGATGCAGCGATGTGGACGACTTGTGAAAGATGGTGCCAGCGGTCGGATGCAGGTGATGACCGCAGGATGTACAGGTCCACGATTGCCGTTGCTGCAAGGTTTCGTACCGCTCAAAGACGGTCTTGGCCGCGCACTTCGGGCACTGTGCGTGCCTCCCATCTTTCGAGTACCGATTGCGCCACAGCCAGTCAAGGCAGGTCGCATCATCGGGAAACTCGCGCATGAAATCCATGAGCGTGTACTGCGATTCCGAGGACAGTGCTCTGATGGGTTGGTTTCTGTTGACTGGCGGCATGGTGTCACCCCTTTGTTGATGACAAGGTAACACATGACGCTTATACAGTCAAGGGATAGTTGCCATTCGGATTACGCAAAACTGCGCGGGGGCCTGATCGAGCGATACGTATTTTCGCGACCCTGATGGTCAGGAACATCGCGTGAAGAAGACTATTAGTAGAGGATGCTCAAAAAGACCTTGTTACACCCGACCCGCCCCACGCGCGCCAAGACGCGCGCCTTCCCGTGGCGCGGCCGCTCACTGTTTTTCACCGTGGGGTGGCTGAGATGATCCCCACTGCACGCATCGTCTTTGAATCCTTCACTCCTGGAAGGACACCCCTGTTGGTCTAACTGCGGCCGTCGAGCGAGCACCTTCTGAGCGTGCGCGCTCCGGGAGCAAGGACCAATAGGGGTGTCCTTCTATCTCACTTTCTGCGAGCACAGGGATTATCCCCGCCACCCTATCGCTTTTTCAGCATCCGACTAGGGATAGAGTTTGTAGAGCATCCGCGGGAAGGGGATCGTCTCCCGCACGTGCTCCAACCCGCAGATCCACGCCACGGCCCGCTCGATCCCCATCCCAAACCCCGCATGGGGAACAGAGCCATACCGCCGCAGATCCAGATACCACCGGAACGCCTCTTCCGGTAATTTGTGTTCGCGAATGCGGGCGACCAGCTTGTCGTGTTCGTGAATGCGCTGCCCGCCGCCGATGATCTCGCCGTAACCTTCGGGCGCCAGCACGTCCATGCACAGCGCCAGGTCCGGACGCAGAGGATCGTTCTGCATGTAAAACGCCTTGATCGCGGCCGGATAGCGATACACGATCGCAGGCCGGTCGAACTCATTCGAGAGCAGCGTTTCTTCATCGCCGCCGAAATCGTCTCCCGACTGGATCGGGTTGCCCTTCTGCTGGAGCCGGGCCACGGCCTCTTCATACGTCATGCGCGGGAAGGGCGGCTTGATGCGTTCCAGCTTGGAGACATCGCGCTCCAGCACGGCCAGCTCGGCCCTGCGCGTGGCCAAGACCTGCTCAACGATATGGCTCAGAAACGCCTCGGCCAACTCCATCATGTCGGCGAGCTCGGCGAAGGCGACCTCCGGTTCCACCATCCAAAACTCCGTCAGATGCCGGCGCGTCTTGGACTTCTCCGCTCGGAACGTCGGCCCGAAGCAATAGACCTTCCCGAACGCCGCGGCCGTCGCCTCGCTGTACAACTGTCCGCTTTGCGTCAGATACGCCTTTTCATCGAAGTAGTCCGTCTGGAAAAGAGTGGTCGTGCCTTCGCAGGCGTTGGGCGTGAAGATCGGCGCATCGACGAGGATGAATCCGCGCTCGTCGAAGAAGTTGCGGCAGGCCCGGATGATTTCGTGTCTGATCCGCAGCACGGCGTGTTGGCGGCTCGAACGGAGCCACAAGTGTCGGTGCTCCATCAGAAACCCCACGCCGTGTTCCTTGGGTTGAATCGGGAAGGGTTCGGCGATCTGCAGCGGCCGAATGTGCGTGACGTCCAGCTCGTAGCCGCCCTGGGCACGCGCGTCTTGCCTGAGCGTGCCGGTCAGCACCAAGGAGGATTCCTGCGTCAGCTTGGCCGACTCCGCAAACTGCTCCTCCCCTACCGTCGCCTTGTTCACAACGGCCTGGAGATCGCCGGTGCCGTCCCGCACGATCAGAAAATGGATCTTGCCGCTGGAGCGGCGATGCCGCAACCAGCCCCGGATCGTCACCTCCTGGCCGACGTGACGAGCCACCTCTTCGATGTAGATACCGGCCATGCCTGACCTTCTATCCTTCTGATTGTTCTGC
>SCVQ01000540.1 GCA_004296865.1 Nitrospirota bacterium | reverse complement strand
CCGAATCGTCACCATCAAGCCCTGACAACGCGGACAGTTCATCCGGCGACCTCCCCAGGGCGAACACAGTTCACGGTGCCATACCCTCCCGAAGTCCACAACCGACAGAGCACCGTTGCAAGCGGCCAGGGATCAAACCGCCCCTGATGCCATCCTGTGCACAACAAACGGGCCCGGGCTTACGTTCAATACCGAATGACGACGGCACTGCGGAAAGATTCTGGCGCAGGAGCGGCGGAGACTGGAGAATCAGACGCGCAAGGAGGAATAGTCAGGAAGCGCGAGGGACAGGACAGTCAGCGTGACTCAACACGTCATGATTCAGCCTACGCTGAAGACATAGCCTAGTCAAGCTGCATCTGCTTGGATCCCTGTCCAGACCTTCCGACATCGCGAGGAGACCGGCACGCAGGCTACCGACCTTGCAGCGGCGGCAGAGTCGCGACCGGCGCATGGGGGACTTGCGCATAGTAGGAGCGCGCCTCCGGCATCCATTCCTCCAGTTGCTTGATCCGGGTCCCATGGCTGGGGTGGGTGGATAAGTATTCCGGCGGCTGGCCCCCGCCGGCCTGTTGCATCCGCTCCCAGATATGAACGGCTTCCTGAGGATCATACCCGGCCTGGGCGGCGATCAGCATCCCCACGTGGTCGGCCTCGGATTCATGCGCACGGCTGAACGGAAGCAGGACCCCCACTTGCGTGCCGAGCCCCAAGGCCTGCATCACCCCGCTTTTCATTGGGGCGCCGACGCCCTGCGTCTGCAGCGCCACTTCGGCCCCCTTCAAGACCACCTCGGCCACCATGCCCTGGCTCATCCGCTCGGCCCCGTGACGCGCCAGGGCGTGAATGACCTCATGGCCGAGGACCATGGCCAGCCCCGCTTCGTTCTGGGCGATTGGGAAGAGCCCGGTATAGACGGCGATCTTCCCGCCCGGCAGCGCAAAGGCATTGGCCGTCTTGTCGTCCTTGATCACGGTGACGTCCCACGCAAACCGGTTGGCGGCTTCCGCATACTTGGATTGTTTGGCGGCATCGATGATGCGGGCGGCCACGCGTCTCACCGGGTCCACTTCTTTGGGGTCCCGGGAAATGCGCACCTTGGGGTCCTTGAGAATTTGCGCGTAGGCCTGGTCCCCCAGCTTATCTTCGTAGCTCGTGGGCAGCAAAATCAGTTGGGATCGCTCGGTATAGGGATTGGTCGCGCAACTCACCCCCATCGCGAGCAGGCCCATCAGCAGCCCGATCGAGGCCCTCCTACGCCGCATCACGGTTCCTCCCGCCACCGGCACGCTCCATCACCTCAGTTGTTCGATCCGCCGGCAGGCTTCTTCGAGGTCCGCGTCGGTCTTCGCAAAGCAGAGCCGGATGAAGCGCCGGCCCTCCCCCCCGGTGAAGAAAGCCTCGCCGGGGACGCCGGCCACCCCGGTTTTTTGGAGCACGTGCATGGCCCGCTCCTTACTGGTGGCGCCGGGCAGCCGTGATACATCGGCCAGCACGTAATAGGCGCCCTGGGGCACAGAGGGCGGCAGCCCGGCTGTGTTCAGCGCACGGCAGAACCGGTCGCGCTTGCGCTGGTATTCTTCGATCAGGCCCAGATAAAAGCCGCGGTCCAGCTCGCGGATGCCCGCGGCCACGCCGTGCTGCAACGGGGCAGGCGCGCAGACGTAGAGCAGGTCGTTCATGGCGCCGATCATCTGCGCCCAACGGGCCCGGGCCACGCTGTAGCCGATCCGCCAGCCGGTGATGCTGAAGGTTTTGGAATAGCCGCCGATCGTGATCGTGCGCTCCGCCATGCCCGGCAGCGTGGCGAAGCTTACGTGCTGCCGGCCGTCGAAGAGAAAGTATTCGTAGATTTCGTCCGTGAAAACGAAGAGGTCGTACCGGGCGGCGAGGTCCGCGATCCCTTGCAGCTCGGCCCGGCCGAAGACCTTGCCCGAGGGATTGCCCGGCGTGTTGACCACGATGGCTTTGGTCCGGCTCGTGACCAGCCGTTCGAGGTCGGCCTGGGAGAAGGTCCAGGAGGGCGCCTGCATCGGGAGCATCCGGGGCACCGCTTCGACCGAAACCAGCGCGCTGATGTGGTACGCGTAGTAGGGCTCGAAGAGGATCACTTCATCGCCGGGATTCAACAGGGCCAGGCAGGCGCAGTGAAAGGCCCCGGTCGCCCCGGCGCTGACCGTGATCTCCGTTTCCGGATCGGCGGCGATGCCGTTGTAGTCGGCCAGCTTTCGGGCGAGGGCCTGGCGTAGCTCCGCCACCCCATCGAACCGCGTGTAGGTGTTGTAGCCCTCCTCCATCGCCCGTTCCGCGCCCTGGATGACGGGAAGCGGGACGGGGGTGTCGCAGACCCCCTGGGCCAGGTTGATTCCCTTGACCTTCTCGCAGGCCATGGACATGGCCCGAATCTCGGATTGGGCCAGGCCCGCCGTTCGCCGACTCCAGTCACGCGTCATACGCATCCTCCCTGATCGCGATCATCATGATGCCCATCGTGAGCGCGTGCATCCCTTGACAGCGCCCATCGATTTAGCGCGGCGCGAGCAGCTCTCGCAAGAACGGGCCCAGCTTGGCAAGGACCGCGTCGGGAATTTCATGCCCGCCCCGGAAGCCCACCCATTCGACGGGCAGGCCGGCCTGCCTCAAATGGTCCCGCAGTTGCTCCGCCAGGAAGAAGGGCAGCAACGGGTCCTTGCTGCCGTGGCTCTGGAGCACCCGCAGCCCCTTGCGTTTCGGCATGAGCGGCACCCACTCATCCTGGGCCAGCAGCGTGCCGGACAGGAGCACAAGACCGGCAAAGGGCCGAGTCGTGCGAAGCGCCACGTCGCAGGAGAGCATGGCGCCCTGAGAAAACCCGCCGAGCACGATCCGCTTGGGATCGGCGCCGAGACGGCGGGTCACATCATCCAGCAAGGCCACAACCCGTTCCCTGGCCTCGACCAATCCCTTGGGCACTTCCCGAGAGGCGTCACGCGGACGGCCGGCGGCCAGGTCACGATTGAGCTTGTCTAGATCGAGCATCCACCAGGCGCGCGATTGGCCGAATCCCATGGGCAGAGCCAGCGGCCCTTCGGGAAAGACAAACCGCGTCCCGCGCGGCGCATCGAGCGCCTGCCAGAGAGGGACCAGGTCATCGCCTGGCGCGCCGAATCCATGGAGCAGCACGACAATCGGACCGTCGCCGCCCCCCTGGCCATCCGTGCCGCCGGTCAGGCGGGCTTGCAACCCGCCGAGCCGTTCGAGTCGCATCGATCACACCCTTACATGCCTTGACGCAGGCCGAAAACCCACGTCGGTACGAGTCGATACGAATGGTCGATCCTACCCAGGCTGAACTCCGAAGTCCACCGTTTGCGGTGTTCGCGCGTCCTGTCCTCGCACGTGCCCCGTCCAGTTGACCGGCGAGTACATTCTCCGTATGCTCCAAGGCCTCTTTTCCGAACCGTAGTTTGTGGGAGGACACCATGCCGCGAGTAATGATGGGGCGGGCGCTGACCGCGTTGTGGATTGGGCTTCTCGTCGTCTCAGGCTGCAACGGGAGCAAGGCTGACGAGCTGTTCGAGACCGCCCAATTCGAAGAGAGGCAGAACAACCGAGACCATGCCAGGCAGTTGTACGAGGAAATCGTCAAGGACCATCCGAACAGCGCGGCGGCGCGAAAAGCGGCGGACCGGCTCGCGCAGATCACGAAAGGCGATTAACCGCTCCGGTCAACCGGGATAGCGGAAGATGGGCGTGAAGCTCGTGGCGTCCTCCCAGGTGATGGCCGGACGCTCCCCGCTGTCCCACTTGTGCCAGGCAGCGTTCTCCCCCAGCCGGTGCGGTGCCCGCATCAGACGGAGGCTCTCTTTCAATCCCTCTTCGCTCCAGGCTTCGTAGATGGTCTGATAGCGGGTCGGCTCCCGGTCGAGGCTCGTATAGCGGCGACAGGCCGCCCAGGTGGGCACGTCAGCCAGGTTTTTCGGCAGGTACTCGGTCTCGTACCAGACGGTGAAGTCCGGCTCCTGCTGCGGGTCCGCCTCGACGCTCACGAGGAAGAACGGCCGGCTCCCGAAGGGACCGTCCCAGGGCACACGCTTATGGGCGTAAGTCTCCCCATAGATCACGCGGGCCACGTCATGGAGGTGGCTGGCTTTCCAGCGGTCCCATTCCGCCCGGTCCTGCTCCCGCTCCGGCCGCGCCAGATCTTCCATGGCCTGGTCGATGACCGCCTCGGAGGCGAACTCGTAAATCGTCAGGAATCGTTTCGTGAACCACCGGAGACTCCCTTCCACATTGAACTCTTCATAGCGCCGCGCCGAGATCAGCTCGGGTACCGCGTTCAGCAGCTTGGGAATGTACCGGTGGTGATAGAAGTCGTTGAACTCCGCTTCCCTCTCGGGGTCCACCGTGAGGCTCACGATCATGATGGGTCTACCGGGCATCGGCTTCCCTCAGGTCCTAAATCGAGCCAGCCGTGCGTTCTCGGTAGCGGTGGGGACGATCGGTCAAGAAGCGGGCAAATTCCCTGGCGCCCCGCATACGCTGCCTGATCGTTCCCTCTGTCATCTTTTCGTTCCGAAGATGCTGTTCGAACTTCCTGAGCGTCTGGCTGATAAACTCCTCGAAGAGTGTTTTCTCAAACGGTAGTTTCATGGCATCGGTCTCCTGTTGGACCGCCCGTTGCCGCTCTCCTTCCCAGATGTGAGTCCAACTCACCGCTCACAGGGCAAGCATGACGCATACTGGATGACGAACGAACTCGCGGATCAACCCCTGGTCAGCTTCCGATAACGGATGCGGTGGGGCTGATCCGCTTCCTTCCCCAGCCGTCTCTTACGATCCGCTTCGTACTCGCTGTAGTTGCCCTCGAACCAGACCACCTTACTGTCGCCCTCGAAGGCCAGGATATGCGTGGCGATGCGGTCCAGGAACCAGCGGTCGTGGCTGCTCACGACGGCGCAGCCGCCGAAGCGCTCCAGCCCCTCTTCCAGAGCCCGCAGGGTATTCACGTCCAGATCGTTGGTCGGCTCGTCCAGTATGAGCAGATTGGCCCCCTCCCGAAGCATCCGCGCCAGGTGGACGCGGTTGCGCTCGCCGCCGGAGAGGTCCTTGACCTTCTTCTGCTGCTCCGTGCCGCCGAAATTGAACTTCCCGCAGTAGGCCCGCGAATTGATCTCGGCCTTGCCCAACTTGATCGTGTCGGACCCATCCGAGATGACCTCCCAGACCGTCTTCTTGGGGTCCAACGTCCGGTCCTGGTCCACGTAGCCGAGCTTGACCGTCTCGCCGATGCGCAAGGCGCCGGTATCCGGCTTGGCCTGGCCCGTGATCATGCGGAACAGGGTGGTCTTGCCCGCGCCGTTCGGCCCGATGACCCCGACGATCCCGCCCTTGGGCAGGTTGAAGTCCAGGTTCTCGAAGAGCAGCTTGTCGCCAAAGGCCTTCGTCAGCCCCTTGGCTTCCACGACGACATCGCCCAGGCGAGGACCGGGCGGGATGTAGATTTCCAGATCGTCCGCCGCCTTTTCATTTTCCTGGCTGAGCAGCTCTTCATAGCGGGTGATACGGGCCTTGCCCTTGGCGTGGCGGCCCTTGGGCGACAGGCGAATCCATTCCAATTCGCGCTCCAGGGTCTTGCGGCGCTTGGACTCGGCCTTCTCTTCCTTTTCCATCCGCGCCTGCTTCTGCTCCAGCCAGGAAGAGTAATTCCCTTCAAAGGGAATGCCCTGTCCGCGGTCCAGTTCCAAAATCCACTCGGCCACATTGTCCAGAAAGTACCGGTCGTGGGTCACGGCAATGACGGTCCCCTTGTACTGCTGGAGATGTTGCTCCAACCATTGCACGGACTCCGCATCCAAATGATTCGTCGGCTCATCCAACAAGAGGATGTCCGGCTCCTGGATCATCAGGCGGCAGAGGGCGACGCGGCGACGCTCGCCGCCGGAGAGAACCTCGATCTTCGCATCCGGCGGCGGGCAGCGCAGGGCATCCATGGCGACTTCCAACTGGTTCTCCAGTTCCCAGCCATTGGCCGCCTCAATCTTTTCCTGCAACGCGCTCTGCTTCTCCAGGAGCTTTTCCATTGCCTCCGGAGACAGCTCTCCACCCAGCTTATTGCTGACGGCTTCGTATTCTCGCAAGAGGGCCACGACCTCGTGACGCCCTTCCTCCACCACTTCTTTGACGGTTTTGTCCTTATCGAGCTGCGGCTCCTGCTCCAGCAGGCCAACCGTGTAGCCTTTGGACATCGTGATCTCGCCGAGATAGTCCTTGTCCAACCCGGCGACGATGCGGAGCAACGTGCTCTTACCGGAGCCGTTGAGACCCAGCACGCCGATCTTGGCCCCGTAATAGAAGGACAGGTAGATGTCCTTCAACACCTGCTTCTT
Organism: Nitrospirota bacterium; assembly: GCA_004296865.1. Lineage (GTDB taxonomy): Bacteria > Nitrospirota > Nitrospiria > Nitrospirales > Nitrospiraceae > SCVQ01. Next base: position 136 of record SCVQ01000540.1, on the reverse strand, counting down.
GGGCGGATAGACCCGGCCGACCCCGATCAAAGAAAAGATGATTTGCTTATCGTTCGTGCTCATAGGCTCCTTTGTTCGGTGAATCGTGCTTGAGGGGTCAACATTAACAAAGCCCGGGGCGATTCACAATCCTCCC
>SCVQ01000539.1 GCA_004296865.1 Nitrospirota bacterium | reverse complement strand
TACTTAGAAAACGATCAGGCGTCAGCTTTGCGGGACGGCAATGAGGCCAAAAAAAACTATGGCACCAGCTTTCGATTCCATCGACCAAGCCATCAAAGACATTAAGAAGGGGCGCTTCGTGATCCTGGTGGACGATGAAGACCGGGAAAACGAGGGCGACCTCGTGATGGCAGCCGAGAAGGTCACGCCGCAAGCCATCAACTTCATGGCCAAGCATGCGCGTGGCCTGATCTGTCTGGCCTTGACCCCCGAGCGTGTGGAAGAGCTGCAGTTGCCGCCGCAGGCGCCTGAAAATACGGCGACGTTTGGGACGGCCTTCACCGTGTCCATCGATGCGCGGAGGGGGATTACCACCGGCATCTCGGCCGCCGATCGGGCGACGACGATCCACACCGCCATCGATCCGAAGAGCAAGCCGGCCGATCTGGCCAGGCCCGGACACATTTTCCCGCTCAAGGCGCAGAAGGGCGGCGTGCTCAAGCGCGCCGGGCAGACCGAGGGGTCGGTGGATTTGGCCAAGCTGGCCGGACTCGATCCCGCCGGAGTCATCTGCGAGATCATGAACGAGGATGGGACGATGGCGCGGGTGCCCGAACTGACGGAGTTCGCGAAGAAGCATCGGCTGAAACTGGTCACGATCAAGGCCCTGATCCAATATCGCATGCACCGGGAGACGTTCATCAAGCGGATTGCGAGCGCCAAGCTCCCGACGGTGTTCGGTGAGTTTGAGGCGGTCGTCTTCGAAAACGAGGTGGATGGCGGCACTCACATCGCCCTGGTCAAGGGGCGGGTCGATGACGACCAGCCGACGATGGTTCGGGTCCACTCCGGCTGCCTGACCGCCGATGTCTTCGGGTCATTGCGCTGCGATTGCCGGGACCAGCTCCATCGCGCCATGGAAGTCATCCAGAAGGAAGGCCGGGGCGTGCTGCTGTATCTGAACCAGGAAGGGCGCGGCATCGGCCTGCTGAACAAGATCAAAGCCTACCGCCTCCAGGACGAAGGCAGCGATACGGTCGAGGCGAATCTTCAACTGGGCTTCAAGCCGGACCTGCGCGACTACGGCATCGGCGCCCAGGTCCTGGTGAATCTCGGGCTCCGCAACATCCGTTTGATCACCAACAACCCGCGCAAGATCGTCGGCATCGAGGGCTACGGCCTCCAAGTCGTGGAACGTGTGCCCATCGAAATCGCTCCGCGTGCCGCAAACGAGCGGTACCTGCGCACGAAAAAGACCAAGCTGGGACACATCCTCAACAAGGTCTGACGGCCTGTTGCCGTGGCCCCAACGGGGCTCTTGCCACCCTTCGGGGGAACCTGCTAAGGTGCGGCGGGCGCGTTCCTTTTTCATCATCGACTTCCAAACGCAAGCGCGTGATGCGCAGCTGTTGCTATGGGCTCAACGCGAGGGGGGTGTGTATCCGTAAGCCACGAGGCCTGACGAGACATGGCAACGATTGAAGGCACCCTCGATGCCTCGGGACTCCGCTTCGGCATCGTGGTCAGCAAGTTCAACGAGTTTGTGACCGGGCGACTGCTCGCGGGTGCGCTTGAGGTACTGCGCAAGGCCGGGACCGATAGCGAGACTATTGAAATCGCGAACGTGCCCGGCGCATTCGAGATTCCCCTCATCGCACGACGCATGGCCCGCTCCCGCCGTTTCGACGCGGTGATCTGTCTGGGCGCGGTCATCCGCGGCGAGACGCCGCATTTCGAATACATCAGCGCAGAGGCCAGTCGGGGCATTGCGCAAGCGTCGTGGGAGTCGGATCTCCCCGTGATCTTCGGCGTCCTGACCACCGACACCGTCGAGCAGGCATTGGAGCGGGCCGGGGCGCTCGATCGCAACCGGGGCGCCGAGGCCGCCCGTACGGCCATCGAGATGGCGACGCTCATAACGAAGCTGCAACCCCGCAGACACAAGATGAGCAGCCGCAAGTTGACAAGGAGAAGTACGCTGAACCGGAGCAAGCGAAAACGATGACCCTCGACCGGGCAGCATCGTAAGTATGGGGACTCGGCGACAAGCCCGCGAGCGCGCGTTGCAGATCCTCTTTCAGTGGGACATCCACGGCAAGGCCGGGGATTGGCTGGAAGACTTCTGGGCCCAGCATCCGACGGCGGAGCCCGTCAAGACGTTTGCGGAGCAGCTCGTCGAGGGCGTGCGGGCCCACAAGGCCGAGATCGACAAACTGATCGGCGCCCATGCGACGAACTGGAAGGTCAGCCGCATGCCGATCGTGGATCGCAACATTATCCGGGCGGCGCTGTACGAACTGCTTTTTCTGCCGGACGTGCCGGCGAAGGTCACGGTCAACGAGGCCATCGAGCTGGCCAAGCGGTTTGCCGACGAGGAGACGAAGAAGTTCGTGAACGGAATCTTGGACCAGGTGCTCAAGTCGGACCCGAGGCTTGAAGTAAAGCGCGTGGAGCTTGACCGTGATACGGCAGTCGTGAAGCGTGAAGCGTAAGAAGAGGATAGCCTGGGGAGAGCGTACGAACGACGAGATACGCTTCACGAGATACGAACGGCGAAAACGTCATGATTGAACGCTACACCTTGCCCAAAATGAAAGCCATCTGGGACTTGCAGCACAAGTACGAGATCTGGCTGCAGGTCGAACTCCTGGCTTGTGAAGCGTTGGAAAAGGCCGGCACCGTCCCGAAGGGTGTGGCATCGCGCATCCGCCGGAGGGCGAAGGTCAATCCGGAGCGCATCGCCGCAATCGAAAAAGTCGTCAAACACGACGTCATTGCCTTCCTGGAATCTCTGGCCGAACCGGTCGGGAAGGAAGTCCGGTTCCTCCACATCGGGCTGACGTCCTCCGACATCGTGGATACTTCGCTGGCGGTACAGATGACGGAGGCCCTCGACATCATCCTGGTCGATCTGGAAGCGCTGGCGGCTGTGTTGAAGGCACGGGCCTATGAGCATCGCGACACGATCATGGTCGGCCGTTCC
>SCVQ01000538.1 GCA_004296865.1 Nitrospirota bacterium | reverse complement strand
TTGGCAGATGAGCATGGGCTCGCTCGGCGATCGGAGCGTGACGCTGGGGCTTCCAGACGTGCGGCTCCAGGACATCGGGAGGGACACCGGAGGCGCGAGGGCCGACGAATTGGCGGCGGCCGTCACCACGGCCCTGTTCGACGCGGTCAAGAAGTCTCTCACCGGCACGGATCGTCCGCTGGAGAAAAGCGCCGAGGCGGTCAAAGATGCGGCGGAGCAAGTCGGAGAGGCCGCAAAAAATGCTGCCTCGAAGCTGTTGGAAGGGTTTAAGTAAGGGCCGAGCCGGCCGGCCCTGTGCCGTTAGACTTGGCGTGAGGCCTCACGTAGCGCCTCGACGACCCTCTGCATGTCGGCCGGGAGCGGAGTGGTAAACTCCAGCTTCTTGCCGGTCGTCGGATGGACGAACCCCAAGGTCCTCGCATGGAGCATCACGCGAGGGATCGTCACGCCGCCTACATCCTTGACCTTGCTCCCGCCGTAAGTCGGATCGCCCAAAATCGGATGGCCTAAGGCCATTAAATGGACGCGGAGCTGGTGTGTCCGGCCGGTTCGTGGAAACAGATCCACCAAGCTTGCCAGCTTGCCGAGGCGTTTGCGGACTTTGTATTCCGTCGCCGAAGCCTTGGGTCTCGCCGTGCGGGAAGAAAACTTTTTCCGTTCCTTCGTGTCCCGCCCGATGGCCAGCTCGATCACCCCCTCGTTTTTCTTGACGGCTCCCCAGGCCAGCGCTTCGTAGACGCGCGTGATCGTGTGTAGCTTGAATTGACCCGCCAGAGAGCGGTGGGCCTGGTCCGTCTTGGCTATGACCATCACCCCCGAGGTCTCCTTGTCGAGACGGTGCACCAGACCGGGCCGTTCCTTGCCGCCGATCGTGGAGAGCGCGCCTTCCGGCCTCTCGAAGTGATGCAGGAGCGCATTGACCAGCGTGCCGGACCAATGGCCCGGCGCCGGATGGACGACGAGACCGACCGGCTTGTTCAACACCAGAAGCGACTCGTCCTCGTAGAGGATCTCCAGCGGGATCGGCTCCGGCTTCAGCTCCAGCGGTTCCGGCCGTGGAATATCCAATGCGATCCGATCGCCGGGCCTGATCTTCTGGCTCGGCTTGACGACCAGGCCGTTGATGCGAATGTGCCCGCCCTCGATCAACCGCTGGAGGGCCGAGCGGGACAAGGTCGGCTCGCGGTTCGCGAGGAAGACATCCAGGCGCTTCGGCTGCTCGCCGGCGGTGATGAGGAGTTCCGTGTGTGAGTCCAAGGTCTTGCTCTGGGTGGCACGAACCTTGTGCGATGGCGCAAGGTGGCATACACTGCCATAGGGACGCGGTAAATTGCCAGATGCTCATATCCACCCAGGTCAAAGGCCGGTTTGTTGAAAGGAGGGTACACCATGAGGAGCAACGGCTTCGTGTTGGGAGCAGTGCTGACAACCGCTCTGGGTCTGGTGTTCTCAACTGTCTCAGCCGAGAGCAAGGCTGCCGAGAGTCACCTCGCCATTCCTGCGGAAACCGTCGCCGACTATCTTCATGCCGTGATCGAGGCGGATCGGACCGTCTATACGGTCCACGTCGTCGAGAGACTCCAGAAGAAAGGCAAGATCGTGGCTTCCGAGGACTGGCGGACTTCCCATACGCTGCCCCTGCCGGCTCAGTTCTTAAGGGAATCGAGTGAACTGGCCGCTCTGACCGGATCGAAGGTCCGGTATCGGCTGGTTGGTCTCTGGCCGATCAATCCCCAAAACGCCCCGACCACGGAGTCCGAACGGCAAGGACTCGAAGAGGTGCAACGGCATCCGGAACAGCGTCATAGCGGTGTGATCTCAGTCGGAGGCACACAGTATTTCCAAGCGATCTACGCCGACCGGGCCGTCGCGCAAGCCTGCATCGGCTGCCACAACGCGCACCCGCGCAGCCCGAAGCGCGACTTCAAAGCCAACGATGTCATGGGCGCGATCGTGATCGAGATTCCGCTGAGCGATTAAATTTCTCGCAGGCCGGCGCGCTCGGCGAGCTTCTGGTAGAGGCGGGCGTTCCCGCGCACCGTAACGTGCCATGATGTGATGGATATCCCCTTCACATGCCACCCCACCCCGCGGCCGACCATAGGCGGCGTCTCTAGAAGGGGACGTAGTGCAAGATCAAGCAATAACCCCCGTTACTGCGCCTCATCGCCGTTTGACCCTCCATTTCTCTCGACGTCTGTGCTATCCCGCAATACACACGAACGCTTGCGGAGGGTCGTCATGAAACACATCGCAGCTCATTATGATGGAGAAAAAGTTATCCTGGACGAACCGGTGCGCCTGCCGGTAAACACGCCGCTGGAAGTCGTCATTCCGGACTCAGAAGAGGAAGGCAATCTTTTAAGAAAGGGACTGTTCCTAGCGTCGTTGCCAGCCTTGAAGAAGATTTGGGGAAATTCCGGTGACGCAGCCTACGACAACCTATGAACGGGGCGATGTCGTTCTAGCGGCCTTGCCCTTTTCAGATTTGTCGGGAGTCAAACGACGCCCCGCAGTAGTTGTCAGTGCGCCCCACCCATCCGTAGACCTCCTGCTCCTTCCAATTACTTCGCAGACCGAGAGACTTCAGCCGGGAGAGTTCACGCTTCAGGATTGACAAGGAGCCGGATTGCTGTTTCCGAGCGCAGTCAAGCGCGGATTGTTTACGCTCGACAAGACCTGCATCCTTCGACGGCTTGGGCATTTCTCAGCGCCAGACTTGGCGAAGCTCGATCAGGCGCTCCGCACCTGGCTCGGCCTCTAAGAAACCAAGAAAAGTCGTCCCTGTTCTCTCCTCTTATAGAACGCTATGCCTTGACCATGACAAGGAGCATCTTGAACCGCGTGACCGCTTTGAGGGCGTGAGGCTGACCGGCTGGGAGCCGCAAGAGATGGCCGGCAGAAACGCGATGAGGAACCCCGGCGATTGAGATATCGGCCTCGCCCTCGATCAGGATCACAAGCGCGTCAAAGGGCGCCGTGTGCTCGCTGAGGCCCTCGCCTTGATCGAAGGCAAAGGCCGTGACGGTGCCCGCTGCCTTCTTGACGATGGTCCGACTGACAACGGCGCCGGGCTGGTACTGAACCAGCTCGGCGAGCGCCACCACGCCTTCAAGTTCGTTCGGTGTAGTTGGCTCCGCCGTCATAGCGCCTCCATTAAACGATGTGTCAGGTGGGATCGTGATCGAGATTCCCGTCGAGCATTAACGTTTGATTTCAGGGGCGCACAGACTCTTCTGCATCTCTTGCATCGCAGGTTAGGCCTCAATATCCGGTTGGTGAGTCTCAAAATAGAGCAACAAATGGGAGTATCGAAAAGCTAGTTTCGAATTGCCAGACCTTCGGTGCATTTCCAGCTGCTCTTCGACATATTTCTTCGCCTTTGAGTAGAGTTCAACGTGATGATTATAGGTAACCGCCTGCCGAAATTGTTTTCCTAGGTAGTGCAGAATCCAAAGGCCATCAATATCCTGAGCTAGCATCCCTAAGCAGAGTTCGGCCAACGCTCGGTTGTTTAGCGAGTACACGTCTTGATCGTTATTATTCTTGTGCGCCTCCAAAAACGCGATGGCTCTCGGTCCTACCACTATCCTGGGGTACTGCGCAGAGATGCTCTCTAGTTCGTAAGCACGCGCAACGGCTGCGCCGTACAACTCGCCTGGGCGAATCTCTACACCCCACGCAATATCGAGCG
>SCVQ01000537.1 GCA_004296865.1 Nitrospirota bacterium | reverse complement strand
GTCCCCTTGCTGGCGGTCGTTCCCTATCTGACGCTCACGCGCCGGTGGGGGCAGTTCTGGCAGAAGGGCTTTCCGCTCGCCGGCCTCATGCTGCTCCTGGCACTGGCGCTGCCCTGGTATGCGGCCATGTTCGCCATCCACGGCGCGCGTTACAGCGCTTCAGCCCAGGCCGATACGATCGGCCGATTCCTGAACGCCATGCAAGGACATAGCGGCACCGTCTTCTTTTATATCCCGGTTCTCCTGTTCGGCTTCTTCCCCTGGAGCGGATTCCTGCCGATTGCGTTGTACCAGACATTCAAAGGCTATAGGCGAGAGGCTATGGGCAATAGGAACAATGCTCCCCCCCATAGCCCATCACCTATCGCCCATCGCCCACCAGCTCCGCAGGAGCTGGAATTATTTGCCGCGATCTGGGCCGTCGGCGTCTTTCTCTTCTTCAGCTTGTCCGCAACGCGCCTGCCCCATTACATCGGGCCCCTCTATCCGGCCGCCGCCATCCTGGCGGCCTCCTACTGGAACCGCTGCGTGACCGATCCCTCCACGCCCGGCATCCGCGCCGCGCTCCGCACGTTGACCGTGCCCGGCTACCTGCTGGGACTGGTCCTTGTCGCTGCTCCTGCCCTCTACGCAACGTTCATCGAACAGATCGCCAAAGAATTTCCTATTGCCGCCCAGGTTGATCCCGGCTCAGGCCCGCTCGCAGCCGGGCTCGTTCTGCTTCTCGGCATGGGACTGGTGCGGTACTTCGGGCGATCGGAGGAACGGCGTGTCGGGGCGTTCTGGGCGGCGGGAGCCACGATCCTGCTCGTCCTCTTCATTACCATCCACGTCACGATGCCTCGGTTCAATACCTACTTTGTCGCGCCCCCACAGGAATTGGCCTATACCGCAGGGCTGAACCTGGGGCCCTCCGACCACTTGATCCTCTATGGCTCCCCCAAACCCTCGCTGGTGTTTTATGCCAAGCGAAAGGCCATCGTCATCCAACCGGGGGAAGAAGCCAACATGCTTCCCTACCTTTCTCCGTCGGCCCCATCGTCTCCGCGAAGCCGGACCATGATCCTCCTGCCCTCCCGCCTGAAATCCAAGCTGCCGGCCGAGGCCGCAAATTTTCCTGTGGTCCTGGAACGCTACGGATACAGTTTGCTGGCCAACGAGCCGATGATCGATCTGCCGCCCATGCCGCAGCCCAACCCTCGCTTGAGCCCCCACGGCTGAATAAATACCGGGTCAGGTGTGTTCTACAGGCAGGCTCTATCTAACAGACAGGTTCTAGAGGATCGGGAGAAGGCCCTTCACCGCCTGGATCGCCACGGCTGCTGCGGCCACGCTCATCGCCACCGCCGATTCCGTCATCACAAACCGAACGTTCACTGCGGCGGAGCCACCAGCATCGAGGTACGCTCCATCGCGTAGTTCCAGCCACCATGCGCCAACGATCAAGAGGGCCAAGACCGTGACCAGCAGGGAGCCCGTGGTTATGGCAAGGCCGATGCCGAGCAGGGCATTGGCTGCCGGCATGCCACCGCTCCACGATCGCGGCCTGATCTTCAGGGACAGGCGAATGAATAGTCCGAGCCCGATCACGACCCACCCTATCGCCCCCATCATGAGAATTGTCCGTTCATTCGGATAGGGATGCAGTGCAATCCAGAGCAATGCAAAGGCTCCGGCCAGGTAGGGGATGAGATCGACCAGCCCCTCAGCCAGGGACTTGCGCCACTCACGGATCGGATCGGCCACGAGGCTCCCCGCCAGGATACCTAAGACTACGCCGGCGGCCACATCGGTTGGAAAATGCGACCCGCGTACGATGCGGCTGGCCGCAACCAGGCAAGCCATTCCATAGACGAGCCAGCCGATTCTCGGAAACTGTTTCGCCACCACGACGGCCACGGCAAAGGAGGCCGTCGTATGGCCGGACGGAAAAGAATCAAGCCCGGTTTCCAGGGACGGCCCGAACTGGAAACTCCCATTGTGCATCAGGCGAGGCCGAGGCCGGCCGATCAGGTGCTTGAGCAGTTGCGTCACGAGCGCGGCCACCCCATGAGCGATCAGCCCATCCATGCCGGCGCGTTGGACCGTCTGCCGCTTCAGGAGAAACCCGATGGCCAGCATCGTCCCGCTGATAATGACCAAGCCCCACCCGCTCCCAAGGCGATTGCCCAGGTCACCGGCTTGTTCAAGCCCGGCATGGTGGACGGATCGTAAGAAGCGAGCCAAGGGCAGGTCTACTTGGAGCAGTCCCCAAAACACTCCGGCCAGAGCGGCACAGGAAAACAGAACAGCCGTGACGCGTGACGCGTAACGCGTGACGCGAGAAGAGCCTCCTGTTTGAATGGACCCGTCACCGGTCACGTGTCACCCGTCACGTCTTCATGGAACCCAATCCGCGAGAAACACATTGAACTCTCCGCGCGAGGTCGCGTTGCGGTCGGACACCCAGACGACTTGCTTCCCATCCGGAGAGAACATCGGAAAACTGTTGAACCCTCCCGCAAACGTTACCTGCTCCAGACCGGTCCCGTCGTCGCCGACCAGATAGAGATGAAACGAGTGTGGACGATCGGTCGGCCGTTCCGACGGCCGGTCCGGCTGACGCTCATGCTGATCGGAGGCAAAGATAATGCGCCTGCCGTCGGGATGAAAGAAAGGTGCGAAGTTGGACGCCCCGTTGGCGGTCACCTGACGCTGGCTGGTGCCGTCGGCATTCATGACGAAGATGTCCAGTTGGCCGGGCTCCACCAAACGTTGCGCGAGGAGGGCTTGATACTTCTCCAGCTCGGCCTGATCGCTGGGATGAGAGGCCCGGTAGACGATCCGCTGGCTGTC
>SCVQ01000536.1 GCA_004296865.1 Nitrospirota bacterium | reverse complement strand
CGTCCAGCAAGCCCTCGCGGCTGCCGAACGGGTCTACGAAGTGCTGGATTTAGAGACTGAACAGAATCTGGACAAGGGCCGAAAGGAACTGGCCCCGATCAGTCAGACTTTGGAATTCAAGAATGTCTCGTTTCAATATGAGAGCAGCGACCAGCCGGCGCTTGCCGGGATCAACCTGACGGTTCCGATCGGGAAGGTTCTGGCGCTGGTCGGCAGCAGTGGAAGCGGAAAGACCACGTTCGTGAGTCTGGTGCCCCGCTTCTACGATCCGACGGAAGGCGCGATCTTGATCGACGGCCAGGATATCCGAGACTACACGCTCTCTTCACTGCGTCGACAGATCGGCATCGTCTCGCAAAACACGGTGCTGTTCGACGAGACCATCCGCAACAATATCGCCTACGGACGGGAAGGGGCGACGGACGAAGAAATAGTCGAGGCGGCCAAGCAGGCCTATGCCCATGACTTTATCCAACGGTTGCCGGACGGCTATCACACGCTCATCGGAGAGAACGGGGTCAAATTGTCCGGGGGGGAGCGTCAGCGGTTGGCGATCGCCCGTGCGATCCTACGGGATCCCCCCATTTTGATCTTGGATGAGGCGACCTCCTCGCTTGACTCGGAGTCGGAGCGCATCGTCCAGCTTGCGATGGCCAACTTGATGCAACATCGGACCACCCTGGTCATCGCCCATCGCCTGTCGACCGTGCAGAAGGCGGATCGCATCGTGGTCTTGGCTCACGGCCGTATTGTCGAAACTGGCTCGCACGCGGAGCTGCTCCAGCGCGGCGGGCAGTACCAGCGCCTGCACGCGATCCAGTTTCAGGATGTGGCAGGCTGAAACGTGCAGAAGGGATCCATGCGAAAACGCGTGATGACGTGGAGCAAACTGACGCTGCTTCCGCCGATCGGCGCCTGGCTCATCCGGCTCCTGGGGCGGACCATCCGGATCAGGACGGAAGGGGCCGAAGCCGTGGATCGTCTGTATCAGCAGGGCGAACGGGCGATCATCGCGTTCTGGCACGCGCGGTTGCTCATGATACCCCTGTCCTATCGAGGGCGTCAGGCGCATGTGCTCATTAGCCAGCATGGGGACGGCGAGTTGATCCATCGGATCGTGGCCAGGTTCGGGCTCCAGGCGGTGCGAGGGTCCACCACCAGGGGCGGGGCGAAGGCTCTCAGGCAACTCATCCGGCTGGGGCGATCCGGCGTGGATCTGATGGTCACGCCGGACGGTCCCAAGGGCCCGCGGCAGGTGGTCCAACTCGGCGTGGTCCAACTGGCCAAGGCGACAGGGCTTCCCATTGTGCCCCTGACGTTCAGCTGCTCAAAAAAAAAGTCTTTTCGAGTTGGGATCGCTTCGTGCTCCCGTATCCAGCCGGTCGAGGGTTGTTCCTTTGGGGAACGCCGATCCGGGTGTCCTCCGATGCGACGGCGGGCGAATTGGAAGACAAGCGACTCGAACTTGAGGCGGCCCTGAATCGACTCACGGCCGAGGCCGACGAGGCCGTCATGCGTGAAGAGTGATCAGTGATGAGTAATCGGTAAAGAGGGCTTCGGCAGCGCAGTACTCGTCACCCATCACTCATCACCCGTCACGTCGAAGTATGTGGTATCTCGCCTACAATGTGCTCTTGATCCTGGCTTCCCCCGTCATCCTTCTGATCCTGCTGGTGAAAAAGCGGTGCCGGCGTGGTCTGGCCCAGCGTTTGGGATGGTTGCCTGAGGGATTCCTGCCGAATGGGCGGCCAGGCGGGCAGGCTGTCCTGTGGATCCATGCGGTCTCCCTCGGCGAGGTGGTGGCGGCAATCCCGCTGGTGCAGGAACTGCACCGCCGATACCCGACGCATCGCATCGTGGTCTCGACGGTGACCGAGACCGGCCGCGAGGCGGTGGAGCAGAGGCTGGCTGGGGTGGCGGAATATTGTTACGCGCCGCTGGATTTTCCCTGGGTGGTGGCGCGGGTCGTGGCGCGGGTGAATCCGCGAGGGTTTTTGTTTATCGAGACCGAACTGTGGCCCAATCTGCTTCGGGCTCTTGCGCGACGAGGCGTGCCGACCATCCTGGTCAACGGCCGGTTATCGTCGCGCTCCTTTAGGCGTTATCGATTGATCCGTCCCTTTATGACCCAGGTGTTGGAGACCCTGGCCTCCTGCTTGATGCAATCCGAGCGGGACGCCGAACGGATCGTGGCGCTCGGCGCTTCCCCAGCCCTTGTGCATCGGACCGGGAATATCAAGTTCGACCAGCCCAGGCCGGACGAGACGGGAGGGAGCGAGGGCCTGTCGAGAGGCTCGCTCGGTCTGGTCGAGGGTGAGGAGTTGATCGTGGCCGGGAGCACCCACCCCGGGGAAGAAGAACAAATTCTGTCCTGTTACGAAACCCTGTTGCAGGAGTTTCCCTGTCTGGTGCTCCTGCTTGCGCCCAGACACATTGAGCGGGCGGCTGAAGTTGAAGCGACTGCGCGGCAGAGGGGGCTGACGGTGGTTCGGCGGAGCAGACTCGGGCTCGGAGGCCCGAGCCCGGTGAAACAGGTCGGCCCGCGCGTGATTATCCTGGACACGCGGGGGGAACTGGCCTCGGTCTACCGCCATGCGGTCCTCTCCTACGTCGGGGGGACGTTGGTCCCCGTCGGTGGTCACAATCTGTTGGAGCCGGCTCAATGGGGCAAACCGGTCTTCTTCGGTCCGTACACGGACCACTGTGCGGAGGTGGCCGGGCTTCTGCGTCAGGCAGCCGGTGGCGTGCAAGTCAGGGACGGGGCTGACCTGGCGGTACAGATGGTGCGGTTGCTGAGAGATCGAGCGGCTCTCCGGAACATGGGCAAGGCCGCGTCCCAAGTGGTGGCCGAGAATCGGGGGGCGCTTGGGCTGAGCCTGGATCTGATCGGCCAGGTGCTCGATGCCCAGCCTCATGCGAGACGGCGGCTCGCTCACGCCGTGCCTGACGCAGAATGATGGACGAGGGATGCGGAAAACAGCGGACGGGAGTCGGAAGAACTCGGTCGTCGTGCTGTGCGGCACAAGCCACATTGCTGCGGGCGCTGTTGCGTCCCCTGGCAAGTGTCTATGGTCTGGCGGTTCGGGCCCGCATCGTTTTGTACGAGCGGGGATGGCTGGCTCGACGGAGGCTTCCTTGTCGGGTGATCAGTGTGGGGAATCTGACGGTCGGCGGAACCGGCAAGACGCCGATGGTGATCTGGCTCGCGGAGCGGCTGCTCGCTCAGGGGCTTCGCGTGGCTGTCCTCAGTCGCGGCTATCGCCGGCAGAGCGGCGCTCCGTTCCTGCTCGTGTCGGACGGCCGGACGGTCCTCGCCGGAGCGGCCGAAGCCGGCGATGAGCCGTACTTGATTGCGCGACGTTGTCCTGCGGCGGTCGTGGCGGTTGGGGGGGATCGGTACCGGCTCGGTCAATGGGTGCTGAAAGGGTTTCCTATCGACTGCATGGTGTTGGATGATGGGTTCCAACACGTGGCGCTCCAGCGCGATGTGGATTTGCTCCTGGTGGATGCGTCGGATCCGATGAGCCTTCGAGCGCTTCTGCCGGCCGGCCGCCTCAGGGAGCCGCTGGCTGCGGCAGGGCGGGCCACGGCCTTGTTGCTGACACGTGTCGATATGGCCGAAGATTTGGGTCAGGTGTTGGGTCCGATCAAGTCAGCGGCTGTATTGAAGAGCCGGCCGATTCTCGTTCGGTTTAAGCCCGAGGGAGTGATGGACCTTCGCACCGGAGAGAACGTGCCGGTGGAGTCTGTTGCGGGACGGACAGCGCTGGTCTTCAGCGGCATTGCGAATCCCGCCTCGTTTACGACGGTGCTGACGAGGTTGGGTGTGAAGATCCTTGACGAGCTGGTCTTTCCAGACCACTACGCCTATCGTGACAGGGATATGGGGCTGATCGGGGAACGAGCGAAACAGTGTCAGGCCGAGATGGTTGTGACAACCGAAAAGGATGCGGGAAAGATTGCGCCGCTGCTGAGTCATGGGGATCAGGGACCACGCATCATGGCCTTGCGGATCGGAGCCGAGGTGATGGAGGGACGAGAGCAACTGGAGGAAGTGTTGAGTTTTTAGTTGTGAGTTC
>SCVQ01000535.1 GCA_004296865.1 Nitrospirota bacterium | reverse complement strand
GCTCTTCCGATCTTGCCCGCTTCCTGGATCCGCTCGTAGAGCCGCTCCTGTTCCCACCAGGCGAGCAGTTCCGGCTCCCGTTGAGGCAAGTTAGCCTTCATCGGGAAATCGGTGCGGGGCAGATTCAGCGTTGCCTTATAGTCCATCGTTCCCAAACCCTTCAACCCATACCAACCTACGACAAGGGGGCGGGGTGGTTCCTACTGCGCGCGTCCACCGAGCACCTTCTGAGTATGCGCGGTGCGCGAGCACGGGAATCATCCCGCCCCCTTCGTCTAACCAACTTTCAACTCACCGCCATCATACGGTCCAAGGCGATTTTGGCCCAGGCCTTTTCGTCATCCGGCACGACGATGTGGTTGACGACGTGCCCTTCCGCCAGGTTTTCCATCGCCCAGCAGAGGTGGGGGGCATCAATACGGAACATGGTGGCGCATTGGCAGACGGTGGAGGAGAGGAAAAACACTCGCTTGTCCGGATGGTCGCGCTTCAGCCGGTTGACCAGGTTCAGCTCCGTCCCGACGGCCCAGGCGGTACCGGCCGGCGCCGCGCTCACCGTCTTGATGATGAATTCCGTCGAGCCGACGAGATCGGCCCGGTTCACGACTTCCTCATGGCATTCCGGATGGACGATGACCGTGATGTCGGAATGCCGCTTGCGGAAATACTCCACGTGCGCCGGCTGGAACATCTGATGCACGCTGCAGTGCCCCTTCCAGAGGATCAGCCTGGCCTTCCGGATCGCCTCCGCGCTATGGCCACCGTTGGGCATGAAGGGATCCCAGACGATCATCTGCTCGCGCGGCAGGCCCATCTTGTTGGCCGTATTACGGCCGAGGTGCTCGTCGGGGAAAAACAGGATCTTCTCGCGACGCGCCCAGGCCCATTTCATCACCGCCCAGGCATTGGACGACGTACAAGTGATGCCGCCATGCTCCCCGCAGAAGGCCTTGAGCACCGCCGCCGAATTGACATAGACCGCCGGCGTGACCGTCTCCTCAACGGGCAAGACCCGTCCCAGCGATTCCCAACACTGATCCACCTGTTCGATGGCCGCCATATCGGCCATGGAACAACCGGCAGCCAGGTCCGGCAGGATCACGGTCTGTTTCGATCGGCTCAGGATGTCGGCCGTCTCGGCCATGAAATGAACGCCGCAAAAGACGATCGAGGGGCGTTCGGACCGCTCCGCCGCCAACTTGGCGAGCATCAAGGAATCCCCCCGGAAGTCCGCATGCGCGATCACTTCGTCACGTTGATAATTGTGGCCCAAGACCATCACGCGATCACCCAGCACCCGTTTAGCCGCAGCCGTGCGCTCAAAAAGCTCCTGGGGGGACAACGCTTGATAGTCCGACAACGGCAGCTGTATGAAAGCAAGGGATGTCACAGTGTTCCCTCTTGTATAAACAACATCGTCCACACCGTTGGAGAGCCTCTCTCCGCAGACGGCATCACTCTGTATCGTGAACGTGTCATTTTACCTAGCTTGGCGCGGACAATCAACGGCCTCCCGGTCTTGGGCAAACACACACAACGCTCGCTTCCTGTGCCGGCTCGCCCAGTACGGAGTAGGCCAAAAGGCCGGTTGACAACCGGAAAAACTGGGGTGTACGATCACAAACTATAGCTAGGGGAGCCTCAAGGCTGAGAGTCCGACCGGACGACCCTCACAACCTGACCTGGATAATACCAGCGTAGGGAAGCGGTGACAGGCGTTCTTGCATGATGACTCTAGCCGCACCCCGTCCCCGGTGCGGTTTTTTTATTTGTCGGCCCCGCGTCGGCAATCGGAGAAAGGACGGCCCATTATGAGCAACCCGCAAGCCACGTCGAACGGCTCCGGCGGCAATCATTCAGGTCATGGCGCAGGGGAACCCTCTCTCACCACTCAACCCCTGCCCGCCTCGAAAAAAGTCTATATGGAAGGCACCTTGCCGGGCGTGCGGGTGCCCATGCGGGAAATCAGCCTGACACCTACGAGAGCAGCCAATGGCGGCGCCCCCATTCCCAATCCCCCGGTGACCATCTACGACACGTCCGGCCCCTACACCGACCCGGCCGTCACGATTGACCTCCAGACCGGGCTTGCCCCCTTGCGTCAAACCTGGATCCAGGAACGGCACGACGTGGAGGAATTGCCCCACGTCTCGTCGGAATACGGCCGGATGCGGGCCACCGACCCCAAACTGGCGGACTTGCGGTTTCAGCATATCCGCAAGCCCTTGCGGGCCAAACCCGGCACGAACGTCAGCCAGATGCACTACGCGCGCAAAGGCATCGTCACGCCTGAGATGGAATACATCGCCATCCGGGAGAACCAGACCCGCGAGACGCAGGCTCACTCGTCCGGCAACGGGAACGGCGCAGGACACGGCGGCGGCGTCCGACAGCACCCCGGCCAGGCCTGGGGCGCCGGCATTCCCTCCCGGATCACGCCGGAGTTCGTGCGGGACGAAGTGGCACGCGGCCGTGCAATCATCCCGGCCAACGTCAACCACCCGGAGAGCGAGCCGATGATCATCGGCCGCAACTTCCTGGTCAAAATCAACGCCAACATCGGCAACTCCGCCGTCGCCTCCTCGATCGAGGAGGAAGTCCAGAAGATGGTCTGGGCGATCCGCTGGGGGGCGGACACGGTCATGGACCTCTCCACCGGCAAGAACATCCACGAGACCCGCGAATGGATCCTGCGGAACTCGCCGGTCCCCATCGGCACAGTCCCGATCTATCAAGCGTTGGAAAAAGTCGGCGGCAAGGCCGAAGAGTTAACCTGGGAGATCTACCGGGACACGTTGATCGAGCAGGCGGAACAAGGCGTGGACTACTTCACCATCCACGCCGGCGTGCGACTCCCCTACGTGCCGTTGACAGCCAAACGGATGACCGGCATCGTCTCGCGCGGCGGCGCGATCCATGCGAAATGGTGCCTGGCACACCACACCGAGAATTTCGCCTACACCCACTTCGAAGACATTTGCGAGATCATGAAGGCCTACGATGTCTCCTTCAGCCTGGGGGACGGGCTGCGGCCAGGCTCCATCGCCGACGCGAACGACGAGGCCCAGTTCGCCGAGCTGGAGACGCTCGGCGAGTTGACCAAGATCGCCTGGCGGCACGACGTGCAAGTGATGATCGAGGGCCCCGGCCACGTGCCGATGCACCTGATCCAGGTCAACATGGAAAAGCAGCTTCAGGAGTGTGCCGAGGCCCCGTTCTACACCCTGGGGCCGCTGACCACGGACATCGCGCCGGGCTACGACCACATCACCTCGGGGATCGGTGCCGCTATGATCGGCTGGTACGGCTGTGCGATGCTCTGCTACGTCACGCCGAAAGAGCATCTCGGCCTCCCGACCAAAGAGGACGTCAAGACCGGCGTGATCACTTACAAAATCGCCGCCCACGCGGCCGATTTGGCCAAAGGTCATCCCGGCACGCAGGCGCGAGACAACGCCCTGTCCAAGGCCCGGTTCGAGTTCCGCTGGGAAGACCAGTTCAACCTGTCTCTGGACCCCGACACGGCCCGCGCCTTCCACGATGCCACGCTGCCGGACCACGCGGCGAAGGTCTCGCACTTCTGCTCGATGTGCGGCCCGCACTTCTGCTCGATGAAGATCACGCAGGACGTCCGGGACTATGCCGCGCAGAAGCAGGTGGACGAGCAGCAGGCGATCCAGGTCGGCTTGAAGGAAAAATCGGAAGAGTTCCTGAAGTCCGGAGCGGAAATCTACCAGTAAGGAGCGGCAGATGGGAAAGCCAAAACCGGCCCCCTTGCGGGAACGGGACATCACCCGGCAGATTGCGCGGGCCCATTACAAAGAATTCGACCAGCTCATCGAAAGCGATGTGATCATCGTGGGCGCCGGCCCCTCCGGCCTGATCTGCGCGCGGGATCTCGCGTCCATGGGATTCCGCACGTTGATCGTGGAGCAAGCGCTCGCGCTGGGAGGCGGGTTCTGGTCCGGCGGCTACCT
>SCVQ01000534.1 GCA_004296865.1 Nitrospirota bacterium | reverse complement strand
CGGTCTCGGCGCAATCTTGTTGACCGGCTGTGTGATGACCGAGAAGTACGAGGCGGAAAAAGCCCGTGCGCTGAACTTCCAACGGCTGCTGGCGCAGGAGGAAAAACGAACCGGCGACCTGGACAGCGAAACAAAGCGCCTCAAGCGTGAAAATGTGGATCTGGAAGCGAGAAACCGCGAGATGGCAGCCCAAGTCCAAGCCGTCCGCGAGCAGTTGGGCAGAATTCAAGAAGAAGCGACGGCGATGAGGGAAGCGGCCATGCTGAAGGAACAGGAAGCGCTCCTGGCCAAGCCGCGTAAGGCGGCTCCCAAACCCAGACGTCCGGAGAGGGAACCGGAGCGAGCCGCGCCGGCACAGGAACGCGGGATCTTCGATTCGCCGGTTGTCGCGACCCCCGAACCTGAGCCCGAGCGCATGCCAGCTGGAGCCGGCGGGTCTCGCTATCATCAAGTGAAGCCGGGCGAGACCCTCTATCGCTTGAGTCGCCAGTATGGTGTGGATGTCCCCACGCTCAAACGGTGGAACAATCTGAGCGACAATCAGATCGAAGTCGGTCAGCGGCTGCTCGTTGGACGCGAATAACCCGTGAGCTGGCGCACAGACGATGCCAACGCCTTCCTATTCATTGAGCTACGACGAGTTCCGCAGCCTTGCCACGCAGGGGAACCTCATCCCCCTGTATCGCGAGATCCTGGCTGACTTCGAAACTCCGGTTTCGGCTTTCACCAAGATCGACCACGGGCCGTCCGCCTACCTGTTGGAGAGCGTCGAGGGGGGTGAGAACTGGGCGCGGTACTCCTTTCTGGGGAGCGGCTCGCCGGTCGTGATCCGCGCGGAACGGGGCGAACTCGTGACGACGCGCGGCGCCAAGGTGGAGCGCGTGCCGGTCAGCGAACGTCCCGGGGAAACGCCGCTCGACCGGCTGCGTGAGATCATGGCGGCGTACCGCCCGGTGACGGTGCCGGGCCTCCCGCGGTTCGTGGGCGGTGCGGTCGGCTACCTCGGCTACGACGTCGTCCGCTATTTCGAGGACATTCCCCCGCGACGCAAGGATGATCTGGGTTTGCCCGATCTTGCCTTCCTTCTCACCGACACGCTCTTGATCTTCGACAACGTGGCGCAGAAGATCAAGGTGGTGGCCAACGCCCACGTGCCGTCCGGCCGGGAGGCCGAACTCAAGCGGGCCTATGCCGACGCCGCGGCTCGTATCGAGCGGATGATCGCGCGCCTCAAGCGGCCGTTGCGCCGGACTCGTCCGAAGCAGCGCCGGAAGCCGATCAGTTTTACGGCCAACATGAGCCGGTCCGATTTTGAAAAGATGGTGATGCGGACCAAGGAGTACATCAAGTCCGGAGATGTTTTTCAGTGCGTGCTCTCCCAACGCTGGGAAACCCGCATCCAGACCACGCCGTTCGAAATTTACCGGGCGCTGCGCGTGATCAATCCCTCGCCTTACATGTATTACCTGCGGGTCGGCGGGGTGGAACTGGTTGGGTCCTCCCCGGAAATCCTCGTCCGATGCGAAGACGGGCGGGTTTCGGTCCGGCCGATTGCCGGAACCAGGCGGCGCGGGGCGACGGACGAACAAGACCGGCTGCTGGAGCGCGAGCTGCGGGCGGATGAGAAGGAACGGGCGGAACACGTGATGCTTGTGGACCTGGGCCGCAACGACGTCGGGCGAGTGGCGAAAAAGGGGACGGTGAAGGTGGATGCGCTGATGACGGTGGAGCGGTATTCCCACGTGATGCACCTGGTCTCCAACGTGCACGGCGAACTGGACCCCTCCAAAACCGCCTATGACGTCATGGCGGCCTGCTTCCCCGCCGGCACCGTGTCGGGCGCGCCCAAGATTCGCGCGATGCAGATCGTCGAGGAATTGGAGCCGACGCGGCGCGGGCCTTATGCCGGGGCGGTGGGCTACTTCAGCTTCTCCGGCAATATGGATACCTGCATCAACATCCGGACCATCGTGCTCAAGGGCCGACAGGCCTACATCCAGGCTGGAGCGGGGATCGTGGCCGACTCGGACCCTGGGCGAGAATACGAAGAGACCTGCAACAAGGCGAAGGCCATGATGAAGGCCATCGAGCTGGCTGAGCGAGGACTGGAATAGGAGAGGAGCAAATGGCGTATGGCCAATGGCAAGAAAATGAACGAAGACGAACGGTTCTCTTGTCTTTAACCATCAGCCATTTGCCATAAGCCATACGCTCTTACTGTTATGCTGTTGATGATCGACAATTACGACTCCTTTACCTACAACCTCGTGCAGTACTTCGGGGAGTTGGGGGAGGATGTCCGGGTCTATCGGAACGACAAGGTCACGATCGAGGAGATCGAAACGCTGCGTCCGCAGCGGCTGGTGATTTCGCCGGGGCCCTGCACGCCCAAAGAGGCCGGTATCTCGGTGGAAGCCATCC
>SCVQ01000533.1 GCA_004296865.1 Nitrospirota bacterium | reverse complement strand
AGCCAGAAGCCGAAGAGCGACAGGGTGGTGAAAAAAATCAGCGCGCTGTCGGTGAGCGCCAGACGTCCGATGGCGACGATTTCCACGTTCAGGAGCAGCATCAGGCCGCCCAGCAGGCCGAGCATCGGCCCGCGCAGACGCGCGAGGAAGGCGTATTGAAGCAGGATCAGCGCGACGCCGAGGGCGGCGGACGGCAGGCGGGCGGTGAATTCGCTGACGCCGAACAATCGATAGGCGCCGCTCATGAGCCAGTAGACGAACACCGGCTTGGCGAAGCGAGGCTCGTAGTTGAACGTGGGACTGACCCAATCGCCGGTTTCGACCATCTCGCGGGCGGCCTCGGCGTTTCGGCCTTCATCCCGATCGGTGAGGCCGAGCGTGCCCAGGCCGAGGAAAAACAAGAGGCCGGCGAGCGCGAGGAGGAGAATGAGTGACGCGCGATCCGTTGCTCGGTGCCCGGCACTCGTCACTTGTCACCCGTCACGGCATTGTTGTTGCGGCGAATCAGCATGAGGTTTCTGAGATAGACGAAGGCGCCCACGCTCTGGCCGGCGATGAAGACCGGGTCCTTGCGATAGACGGCATAGGCCAGCGTGATCAGCCCTCCCACCAGGCTCATGTACCAGAAGGCCAGGGGAACGCGGCTCTCGGCGCTCCGCTCGGAGGCGATCCACTGGACGACCCATCGCATGAAAAAGACGGTTTGTCCGAAGAAGCCGATGCCCAGCCAGATGAGTTCAACCGTACTCATGTGACGGGTGACGGGTGACGAGTGACGGGTTTCTGCTTGAGAGACCGAATCAGGGCGACGAGCATTTTTCTGACCTGGTCCAACGTGTGGATAAGCGCGCCTTCCAAAAGGAAGCCTATCCGTCTTGCCAGTAAGAGCTGTGTTTCAAGTTCCGAGACAGAGCCTAAGGCAACGTAAAGATACTGGACGAATTCTTTCCTGGAATGTCTTGCCGCTCCCTCGGCGATATTGCTTGGGATGGAAACGGCTGAACGTCTCATCTGCATGCTCAAACCATAGAGCTCTTCTTTGGGGAATTTCGCGGTGGCCGTGTAGATCTCCGAGGCCAGATCCATAGCGCGTTGCCACACCTCGAGGTCTTTGTGGTTTCGAAGAAGCACCAGTTCAGCCTTGTCACGCGTCACTTGTCACGCGTCACGTCCGTTCTAAGGCGATAGCGCAGGCACCGGCTCTGCATCCACCGCACGGCCAGGAGGTCGTAGAGGCTCTTGAAGAGCCGGTTGCCGACCCCGTATTTGGAGCGGCCGTGCGCGCGCGGGAAGTGCCGCACCGGTACTTCGGTGACCGTGAATCCGTGCATCTGCGCCAGTGCGGGGAAAAATCGGTGCATGCCTTCAAAGAGGGGCATCCGCTCGATGACGGCGCGCCGGAAGACTTTCAACGAACAGCCCGTATCGTGAATGCGGTCCCCCGTGACCAGCCCTCGAGCCAGGTAGGCGATGCGCGAGGAGAGCTTGCGCACCAGGTTGTCGTGGCGGTCCTTGCGCCATCCGCAGACCAGGTCGTAGCGGGAGGCCAGCGGGAGGAGCGCCGGGATATCCGCCGGATCGAACTGCAGGTCCCCGTCCATTGTGACTACCAGCTCGCCGGCGGCATGTCGGAAGCCGGCATCGAAGGCCGAGGTCTGGCCGTAGTTACGGTCGAAGTGCAGGACGTTGACTTGGGGGTGCTGCGTTGCCAGGGCATCCAGGAGCGGCCCGCTTCCGTCGGTGCTCCCGTCATCGACGTAGAGGATTTCGAAGGGAGCGGCGCGGGATTCTTCCCGTGCCCCCAGAATTTTCAACAGTTGTTCGGTCAGCGGCGTCAGGTTATCCCGTTCGTCTTTGATGGGGATGACGACGGACACCCAAGGGCGGGTCGACTCTGTCATGAGGGCGGGGCGCTCCCTTCCGTACGGACAATCAGTGCCGCATTCTACCGAATGCTTTCAGAAGGGTCAAACTGTGAAGAAGGCTATGGGCTATGGGTGCAAGGCTAGGGGCAATGGGTAATAGGTTATGGGAAGGCGATAAGAAGGCTATAGGCGAGAGGCTATGGGCGATGGATGATAGGCTATGGCCGTGTTGTCTTCCCTATAGCCTATAGCCCCTTGCCCATCGCCTTCTTCCTATCGCCTACGAGCCATTCGCGACGGTGAAACGCATGGTGCCCAATAAATTAGCCGGGTTGATCTGCCAGCCGACATAGATTTCCACCTTGTACTTTCCAGGCCGCCATCCCTCGGCCGGGGCGGCAAGCTTCAGGTAGCCGCTTTCGTCTTCGAGCGCCAAGTACATGGTGTCCCTGGTGAGCGACTTCTTCGGATCGAGTCCCTCCACCTGCTCCGGGAAACAGACGCCGAACACTTGGTAGGACTCGTAATGGGGATAGACGCTGAAGACGATGAAGACCGTCGGCTGGTCCGAACGGAAGACATCGGTGGGGTTGATGGGGACAATCTCGTGGGTGCGGCGAAACCCCAGTTCTTCCTCGAAGCTCTCGGCGAACTGAATCCTGCGAAACAGTCCTTGGGGCGGCGCATCGTAGTTATAGGAGGGGGTTTCCGCGCGGTTTTGGAATTCCTGTATCGGCACGTCGCGCGTCAGGGGCGGCTCTTCAGCGAAGGCGTTTCCCCCAACGCCGACGCTTCCAACGAGGAGGAGGATGGGCATGAGAGACCCTGCGATGACCTTGTGCATGCGACAGTGATACACATCCGACCGCCTGACTGTCAATCAAGAGACGTGAAGCATGAGAACCGTGACGGGTGACGCGTGACAGGTGACGGGTCATGGGCCAAAAGTTGCGAGTTGTGAATTTTGAGTTGTCATAACTCAAAACTAAAAACTCGTCACGCGTCACTTGTCACTCGTCACCTGTCGTGCCTTACCCGTCACGGGTGGGAGCGGTTGCCGTGGCAGGGAGGTTTTGCTATGATTGCGCCCGATCTATGGCAACGACGACGACGAGCATGCCCCAAAATCCTGATGCGCTGCCGCAGCTCATCGGCGAATTCAAACCCGCCGACGAGTGGCAGACGCATATCACGCAGATCTTCTACGGCCTGAAGGCCGACCGCATCCGGGACTACTACCAGACCTTTGCGACGGCGGACTACCGTTTGGCTCATGCCCTGGCGGCGGACTACTACGAAAAGGTTGTGAAGCGTGAAGCGTCGCGCGTGAAGCGTGAAGAGAGCCGTCACGCGTCACCCGTCACTCGTCACGACACGACCCCCCTCACGATTATGGAATGGGGCTGTGGAAACGGCAACCTGGCTGCCTGTTTTCTCAGCCATCTGAAGAAGCTGGATCGCGAGGGGCTGGTCTATCCTCGGGTACGTTATGTATTGGTAGACAGCCAGCCGACCGTGTTGGAGGCTGCCCTGAGCCACCCGGACCTGGCCGAGCACAAGGCGCAGGTGGACAGGCTCTGTGCTTCCGTGGACGATCTGGCGATGGTCAAGGACGGGACGGTGGACCGCATCGTTTGCAATGAGCTCTGGAATGAGCTTCCGACGAAGCTCATGCTCAGGAAGGGCGGAGAGATAGAAGAGGAATACCTCCGGCCGAACCTAAGCGAAGCCGCCCATGCGGCGATTGCCGATTGGTCGGGATTCATCCAGGCTTTCGAGGCGAAGGACCTGCCACGGCTCAAGGACTGTCCGTTCTCTCTGGAAGACATTGTCTGGGAAAAGGAATACCGGAAGGCCGACTGGCAGTCGGTGCCCTATCGGAAGACGATTTCGGAATTCCTCAAGCGAATCGACGAGGAGGTCCTGGTCCCGGTCAACCTCGGCGCCTTTGCGGCGATGAAGGAAGCGAAGCGGGTTCTGGCGCCGGATGCCGTCGGGTTCAGCAGCTTCGACGCAGGGACGGCCGACATGGCCGTCCTCAATGATCCGGAGAAGCCCTGCTACGGCCAGTTCGGCGGACAATACAGTTTCATGGTGAATCTGGCCCTCATCGAGGCGGTGGCCGACTATCAGGGAATCAGCAAGGTCGTCATCGAGCCCCAGAAAGAGTTTGTCGGGCGAAGCCTGGGAACCAACGTGCTCAGCTTGATGGATCTCTTGGCCACCTATCCTTCAGCCGGCACGCTCGCACCCTGGGAGCAGGACCGCCTGATTCTCAAGACGATGCGCGTGCTCAACGAATCCTATCGGAGCCCCTATGCGCGGGCGATCGAATTTCCGTTGCGCAACGAGATGCCGCCGGAGGAGCGGGAAACGCTCCGGGGCATCCTGTTGTCGTTGAAGCGGGATGGAGTGCCGGACACGATTGCCTACCTCAGCGAAGAAGAAATCTTCGGCGTCCTGCGCGACCTTGAAGACCTCGGCTATGACCCGGATCACATTCGTGCAGCCTTCAGGATACAGCCCCAGTCGGTGGACTATTACCATTTCTTTTTTCGTCCGTAGCCATCCCCGAAAAATATCCGAATGAAAAATTAAAGAGTTTGCTTGACATTTTATTGAGAAATTATGTAGCCTTGCATCGGTTCTTATATCAGGCTTTCCATTGCGAGCGGTTGATAGCGGTTTGGAACCTGTCGCCGGCCGTATTTTCCGCAAGATCGG
>SCVQ01000054.1 GCA_004296865.1 Nitrospirota bacterium | reverse complement strand
GGGCGCGGACAAACGTTCCGCGATGCTATCTGTTTTTTTAGCATTTTCCTGCTGAACCTGCAAATCAATTTTTCGATCCCAGGGATAGTGGCAACGAAGCGCCAGATGCCAGCAAAGTGCAGTCACCAGTCCCCGCCGGGTGGGCCGCCGCTCAGGCCTACTCGGCTGCCTTCACGCGCACCGGGAGCTTCCAGCCGGGCCGGACGAAGTGGCAGGTGTATCCGTTGGGAATGCGTTCGAGGTAGTCCTGGTGCTCCGGCTCGGCTTCCCAGAAGTCCGAGGCGGGCGTCACCTCGGTCACGGCCTTGCCGGGCCATAGCCCGGAGGCATCGACATCGGCGATCGTGTCCTCCGCGACCCGGCGCTGCTCGTCGGTGGTGTAAAAGATCGCCGAGCGATAGCTGGTGCCGCGGTCGTTGCCCTGGCGGTTCAGGGTCGAGGGATCGTGGATCTGGAAGAAGAATTCCAGCAGCGTGCGGTAGCTGGTCTTCGCCGGATCGAAAATGATTTCGATGGCCTCGGCATGGCCGTCATGGTTGCGATAGGTCGCGTTGGCCACGCGGCCGCCCGTATAGCCGACCCGTGTCGAGAGGACACCGGGCAGCTTGCGGATCAGATCCTGCATGCCCCAGAAACACCCGCCGGCCAGAACTGCGCGCTCTTCGCTCATCTGATGTCCTCCACCTGGTCGAGATAGGCACCATAGCCCGCCGCTTCCATGTCGTCGCGGTGAACGAAGCGGAGCGAGGCCGAATTGATGCAATAGCGCAGCCCGCCCCGGTCCGGCGGGCCATCGTCGAAGACGTGCCCGAGATGGCTGTCGCCGTGTCTGGACCGGACTTCGATGCGCGTCATGCCGAGGGACGCATCCTTCAGCTCGGCGACATTGGCGGGCTCGATCGGCTTGGTGAAGCTGGGCCAGCCGCAGCCCGATTCGTACTTGTCGGACGAGGCGAACAATGGCTCGCCCGAGACGATGTCGACATAGATGCCGGGCTCCTTGTTGTGCAGCAGCTCTCCGGTGCCCGGGTATTCGGTGCCGCTTTGCTGCGTGACGCGAAACTGCTCCGGCGAGAGCTTCGCCACCGCCTCCGGGGTCTTCCTGTAAGTCTGCATTTCCGGCTCCTGTATTCACGCAATATGGTTGGCGGAGCGAGGACTCGCTACTTCCGCAGAATCCTGTCCATCGCCTTTCCCTTGGCCAGCTCGTCGATCAGCTTATCCAGATAGCGGATTTCCCGCATGGTCGGCTCCTTGATGTCCTCCACCCGGACACCGCAGACCACGCCCTTGATCAGGGCGCGCGACGGATTGAGCCGGGGCGCTTCGGCAATGAAGGTCTCGAAGTCGGTCTGCTTTTTCAGCTTGGCGCCCAGCTCTTTCGCGCCGTAGCCGGTCAGCCAGCGGATGATTTCATCGACTTCGGCCTTGCTGCGCCCTTTCTTCTCCGCCTTGGCGACGAGAAGAGGATAGACCCTTGCGAAGCTCATCGAATAGATCCGGTGCTTTGCCGCTACGGCCATCGATCGCTCCATGCCTGGGAACTGACCGGCAGGGTACCCAGCCCCCATGCTTCTCCTCAAGGGCAGCCGCCGGCAAGACAGCAACAGCCGCCGCCGCTGCCCCCGCCGCTGCCACAAAGGTGGTCACATTCTGATCACCGGCCTGTCCGCCGTGACGGCACTACAGTGATTTCCGAAGACTGACCCTTTGGTCGGCTGTGAGGTCACCGGGTGCGGACACAATCCTCTCGCATTGCGGGCCTCGACGTGCTGCGCGGATGCGCAGCCGTCGCCGTGATGCTGCATCATCACGGACAGTACTACGACGTCCTCTTTCCCGGGCGAACGCCGCTCACCTTCGACCTGGGTCCCGGCCATTTCGGGGTGGAGCTGTTCTTCATCATCAGCGGCTTCGTGATCCTGATGACGGTCGAGCAGAAGAAGACGGTTCGCGCCTTCGCGGTCGCGCGCATGATCCGGCTCGTGCCGGCCTTCCTGGCGGCGCTGCTCCTGGCGACCGGGCTGCTGATCCTGTGGCCGATGCCGCCGCTCGACACGCCGACGATCCGGCAGTTCGCGGCGAACCTCACCATGGCGCCCAGCCTGTTCGGCCAGCTCGAAATCGACCTGCCCTACTGGACGCTGACCTACGAGCTGGTGTTCTACGTCTACATGGCGGCGATCCTGCATTTCGGGCTGCTGCGCTGGGTCGAATGGCTGGGCCTCGTGGGGCTGGCGATCAACGGCATTTTCCTGATGACGATCGATGTCGAGCTGCATCGCCGCAGCTCGATCGTCCTGCTGGTGCACTACAGCACCTTCTTCCTGATCGGGATTTGCCTCTATCGCCTCTACGCCCGGGCGGCCCGGCCGCTGACCTACTTCACGCTCGGCTGCGCCATTGCCATGACCGCGCTCGGCGGCGGCGAGCGGGCGTTCTATGCATCGGGCTGGATCTATCTGCCGCTGACCGCGGCCTTCGCCGCCCTCGTCTGGTTCGCCACCAGCCGGCACGGACATTGGCTGGCGTGGCCGCCGCTGGTCTTCCTGGGAACGGTGTCCTACCCGCTCTATCTCGTGCATGGCGTGATGGGTTTCGCGATCATCCGGATCGGCGTCGAGAATGGCTGGAGTACGATCAGCGGCGTCGCCGCCGCCGTCCTGCTCTCCGTCGCGGTGGCCGTCCTGCTGCACTATCTGGTCGAGGTGCCCGGCAGCCGATGGTCACGACGACTGTTGAAGCGCCGCACCGAGCCGGGATCCGCCGTCCTCGATGGCGAAGCGACCCGATAGACGAGTGGCATCCGGAGGCGCAACCTCCGGCGAGCCGCCCCGTTGAAAAAGGCAGCCTGCTTCATGGGTTCATGAAGCACCCGCACCCCTGGGCATGGGCTGCCGAGCCCGTCCGGCACCCCCTGCGGTCCGGGCGGGCTTGCTGATTCCTGACCCCCTTCGCCCCGTAAGACGGGGCACTTCCCCCGTATGACGGGGGCAGAGAAGAAATTCATCTCCTCCCCCGTCTGCGGGGGAGGTGGCCGAAGGCCGGAGGGGGCCTTTACTGCGGCTCGATGCCGGCGGCTTTCAGGGCGGTTTTCCAGACGGCGAGTTGCTCTTTCATGTAGACGGCCAGCGCCTCGGGCGTGGACGACTTGGGGATGAAGCCGTGCTTCTGCATCGCCTCGACCACCGAGGGCTTGGCCAGCGCCGCGGCCATCGCCTTGTTCATGGCGGCCACGATCTCGGGCGGCAGGCCGGCGGGGCCGACCAGGGCGAACCACGGGCCGATCGGGAACGGGGTCTGGCC
>SCVQ01000532.1 GCA_004296865.1 Nitrospirota bacterium | reverse complement strand
GGTGAAGGCTGCCGAGGCTTCGTGAAGCGTGGTCAACTGGTCCACCTTACGTTGGAGATCGGCCGTAAGCTGCTGCTGCTGGACGTAGGCTTCTTTGAGCTCCTCCTGCCAGGAGTCCAAGGATTGCAACTGCTCTTCGATGACTTTTTCCCGCTTGGCTGTCTCCTCGCGGAAGGCTTGGCCGGCCAGCCAGTCAAGGACTGACCAGCGCTGGATGTCGGGAATCGGCTTCTTCTCGGCCCAGACCACTTCCCATTCGCAACAGTCGTCGCCTTCCGCGATGCACGTACGGTCGGTCACCGTGGCGGCGGGCGCGTGGTGGAACTGCTCCGGGACAGCCACGAAATAGCCTTTGTGCGCATCGCACCAAATCTTGGCGCAGGCCCGCAGATAGGGGCCGAACTGGTGATAAGCGCGTTCCTTGAAGGTCATGCGCAGAATCGCCGAGTGGTCAGAGACGCTCACGGTTTCGACCGTGTAGACCTCCTCGCCGGCGTGGTTGCCGTGAAAACGCTGCGCGAAATGAGGTGACAGTTTGTAGATTTGACGTATCGAAAACAGACGACCCAACGCCTGGATGATCGGAGAAATCACTTTCTCCCGCGCCATCTTGAATGTGAACTGGGAATCCTGCGAGATGTCCCGGCAGAACTCAGCCTTGAACGCCGCGAACTCAAAGGAGTAGCTGTTCCAGGGATTTCGGAGGGACGGGGATGTGACATGGTAGAGGCGGTCAGGAATCCGCTCGTTCAGACGGCACACCAGTTCCTCCACCGCGTGTTTTCCGGCCTCCTCGCCGTGCGTTCGGCCCACATACTCTTCCAGATAGTCCACGCAGGCCTTCATGACGATGCCTGTGTGGTCTCGAATCGGCTGTCCGTCCGCATCTTTGCCGAAGGGCCGGCATTCCATCATCCCCTTTTCAATGATGCGACGCTCTTTGGGTAGGAGGCTGGGCGTGGGGCTTGAACGTTCGTGCGCCGGTGGCAAAAGGCTTGGCATAGTGAACGGCTCGGTTGGTCGAGATGCTTCGAGGACGGCACTTTGTGGTTGCTCCGTTGCCGCAGCGCTTCTCCTCCCACCGACCCAGCCAAACATCGGCCATAGTCGGGGCTTCGGCTTAGACCAGGTGACTTCCCATTCGCAACAGTCGTCTCCCTCGACTAGGCAGCGCCGATCGGTCACAGTGGCGGGCGGCAGACGGCGGTAAATTTCAGGAACCCCGACGAAATAGCCTTTTGTGCCAACGCACCAATGTCGGGCACATCCTCTCAGGTAAGGACCGAATTGTTGGTACGTACGCTCTCCAAAGCGCATCCGTAAGAGAGCCGAGCAATCGGAGGCGTGCAGCACATCGACGAAGAAGATGTCCTTGTCGTAGTACCGATGCGCGAAGTACGGAGACAGTTTATAAATCTGCGCAACTGCGAAGGGCCGACCCAACGCCTGAATGATTGTCGAGATGACTTTCTCCCGTGCCATGTTGAAATGAAACTGCGGTTCGCCGGAGATGTCCACGCAAAACTGGGCGAAGAATGCAGCGAACTCCATGGCGTAGCTATTCCACGGATTCTTCAGCATGTCGGCAGTCACGCAGTATGTGTGGTCGGGAATGCGTTCATTCAAACGCCGCACCAGCTCCTCCACCGCCTGCTTGCCGATCTCTGGGCACCCCCCTTGGCTCATCAATTCTTGTAGGTATTCAACACAGGCAGATATGGTTATGCCTGCCATGTCCCTGACTTTGGTCCCATCCGGCCTGATGCCGAACGGCTGGAACTCCATCATGCCTTTCTCGGTGATCGGGTGATCTTTCGACAGAAGAGCGGGCGCAGGCTGCAAGCGGTCTTGTGGCGCGGGAAGGGGGCGCGCGCTGACGTCCGACTCCGTCAAGCGGGCTGGTCCTTGGGCCAGTGCCTGCGGCTGCCCCGTTGCGTGATGATGCCTCCGTGAGGTCAGCCATCCGAGCACCGGCCACACCCGGCGTTCTTTCGGAGACCAGGCAACTTCCCATTCGCAATGATCATCTCCCTCCGCGATACACCGAATATCCGCTATGCGGGCGAGTGGGAGCCCATGGAACCTCGTGGGGACCCCCACAAAGTAGCCCTTGTGGGCGTGACACCACATTTCGGCGCATGCCCGAAGATAGAGATTGAATTGCCGACGGGCGCGGTCGGTCAGGAACATACGTATGGTGGCCGAGTGATCGGAGGAGACGCGGACGGCCTCTGTATAGAACGAATTCTTGGAATATCGCTGAGAGAAATAGGGAGACATCTGGTAGATCCGAGGGACCGAAAAGGGCCGGCCCAGAACCTGGATGATCGGCGAAATCGCTTTATCGCGTGCCATGCTGAAGTGAAATGCTTGGTCCCTTGAAAGGTCGACGCAGAACTGAGCGAAGAAGGCTGAGAACTCAGAGGAGTAACTGTTCCATGGATTCCTCAGGAATTTGGCGGTCACGTAAAAGGCGCGATCCGGAATGCGTTCGTTCAGAAGACCGACCAGTTCTTCAACTGCGCGCCTGCCGGCCTCACTTCCCTGCTTTTGCGCCACCAGTTCTTCTAAATATTCTACGCAAGCCCTCATGACCACTCCGCTCAAGTCGCGAATGGCTGTCCCATCGGGCTCCTTGCCGAACGGCTGGAACTCCATCATGCTTTTTTCGGTGATGCGGCGGTCTTTTGGCAGCAGGGTGAACATGACTGTGTGCTCAAGAACGGTCAGGCGTTGATGTTGGCCTCGAGGAGGCTTGGGTACACCCGCCAGATCGACCAAGCCTCTTCTCTCCACTGGGCCTCAAGATTCACCAGCGTCGCCTGAAACTGTTTCAACGTTTGAGCGGTCTGGGCGCGGTGAGCGTCGTTCAGCACCAAAGAGGAAAAATCGGTCATCAGCGGTGTTCGTGGGACGTTCAAGTTGAAGTTGGCGTTGACCAGACGTTGGTAGACGTCCAACGGGAGGCGCTGACCATTCCTGTACAGGCGCGGGGGCTGCTTGTGGGCCCACGACTGATAGTTCCAGAGGAACGATCCCACGATGTCGTGTTGGACGGTGGCCAGGAACATGACGCTGGCGATCAGGTTCGCCACCGTGTCGCGAGTCACCGGACCGTCCAACACATCTCCGACTCCGTTCGGGATCGTGTCGTTGAGCTCGTTGATCCAGGCGCTGACCGGCGTGTCCTTTGCAAGATCAGGATCGGAGGGATAGTAAATCTCGATGTAGCCCCGCACGTGCCCGCGAAAGAGCTCGAACACTTGTTGCCAGTCGTTCTGAGTCGGCGTGTCAAAGCCGGCCCCAAGGATGCCGCGGGATCGGGCATCTTTCACCGGGTCATTGACGATGAGCCGGTACTGGTCATAGGTGGCCATGAACAGGTCGCACACTCCTCGGTGCGTGAAACTGAAAATGCTGTCGAAGTCCCCGCCGTTGACCATCTGGGCTTTGGTCACCGCCCGGTTGCTCTGCTGAGTTCGGAAAATATAGGGCCAAAGCAGACGGCATAGGGGGTGGTCTGGAAAGAGGCAGTTTCTGGTCGCGATGGCGAGATGGGCGCCGCTGGCGAGGTGGACGCCGTTGAAGTGCCGCACCAGCGACAGATGGTTCGTCGCGGCGCAGAGCGCGAGCTTTTTCGCGAATTCCCACGTCGAATCGCCGGGCGTTGAGATCCCCAACGCGCTTTCGATTGTTACCGGTTGAACCGTGCGCGTGGTCGTCTCGACGCGGAACGACACGCGCACCCCAAGGTTATAGAGTTCGGGATAGTGCTCAAACCGTCTCAGGTCGCGAAAGTCCCACTCGTATTCGCCTTGACTGCATTTCTTGAGATAGCCGGCATAGGGCCCTTTCACCGCCAGCGCGCCGAGGTCGGGACTGCCTTGAAATTCGAGGGGCATCACGGGTGGGCCGAATAATTTTCGGTGCCGCTTCGTATACGCAGCGCCCAATGCTTCGTAGGGGGCGGCAGCGATAGATGGCAAGCCCGACTGCATCGGCGGGAAGAGCCGATACAGCGTGACCTGCAGCCAGGTAAAGAAGTTCATGGCTGCGTCCCGTTCATCGGCCGGCACATGGTCGGCGACGGTGATGGTGGAGATCGGGATATCGCGGAAGATCCGGTTGAAGGGGACGCGGTCGATACGCCGCAACTTCTTGCCGGGGGCGGGAATCGTCACGGGCCGGCTGCCCCGGAACTTCAGAATGCCGAACTGGCTCCAAAAGTACTTGCGCAGCCCCCATTGCCATCGGCGCGTGGTGCGAGCCGGCAAGGGAAGCCACACGATGATCAGCCGGACGAACCAGAACGTGGAGGCCATGAGGAGAACGAGCAAGGCCAATCCGATGGGGCGTCTGTTTCGCATGGGCAGCACCTTTTTCTTCCCAGCGTA
>SCVQ01000531.1 GCA_004296865.1 Nitrospirota bacterium | reverse complement strand
CACCGGTTCCCCGGCGTGTTGCTGCAGTGGGAAGACTTCGCCCAGCGCAATGCCCGGCCGCTGCTGAACCGATACCGGGATCGCCTCTGCACGTTCAACGACGACATTCAGGGGACGGCCGCAGTGGCGCTGGCGGGTCTGTTAGCGGCCGTGCGAGCGACCGGTTCGCGGCTGGCCGAGCAGCGGGTCGTCGTGGTCGGCGCCGGATCGGCCGGGACAGGCATCAGCGATCAGATCGCTGCGGCCATGATAGGAGAGGGTCTCTCGGAACCGGAGGCCAGGTCGAAGTTTTGGCTCATCGACCGCCAGGGGCTGCTCCATGCCGGGCAACCGTCTTTGGACCCCGCCCAACAACGGTACGTCCAGCCGCTTGAGGGGGTCGCGGGATGGCTGCGGGAAAGGGACGGGCGTATCACGTTGCAAGAAGTCGTGCAGCAGGTGCGTCCGACGATCCTCATCGGCGTGTCTGGACAACCGGGGGTCTTTACTGAAGAGATTGTGCGCGCCATGGCCCGGCACGTTGAACGACCGATCATCTTTCCTCTGTCCAATCCGACCAGTAAATGCGAGGCCGCTCCGGCCGATCTGGTTGCCTGGACGCAGGGTCGGGGGCTGATTGCAACCGGCAGTCCGTTCCCGGAAGTGTCCTGGCAGGGTCGGAGGGTTCGCGTCGGACAGTGCAACAACGCGTTCATTTTCCCCGGGGTGGGGTTGGGGGTGATTGCAGCCGGGGCCGGACGCGTGAGCGACGGCATGTTTCTGGCTGCGGCCCGCGCGTTGAGCGACTGCTCGCCGGTCCTGACCGATCCGGCGGCGTCATTGTTTCCCTCGTTGGAAGAAATCCGGGGGGTATCGCGCCGGATCGCCCTGGCGGTGGCTGCTGAGGCGCAACGTGCGGGGGCGGCGGAGCCCACCACGCCCGAGGAATTGGAACGACGTGTCGATTCCACGATGTGGCAGCCTCGGTATCCGCAGTTACGTCGGTGGATCAAGGGATGAAAAGGGGAGGTGCGACGACCTGCGGCCTTGCTCGTCAGGGCGCGAAATGTAGGAGAGCCCCAGTTCCAGATTGTTCGCCTTATAGTCCCCTTGGAGTTTGGTATCGGCACCCAGCGCGTTCGTGAACGGCAGCCCCACGGTGTTGAGTTTGTATTCCGCAGCGGGGAAACAATCAAGGAAAAGTAGGCCAAGGCGGCAGGGCATCGGACGATACACGAAGGTCGTCCCTCGCTATGGGCTTCCGCTTTTCCTCGGCCGAACGGGCTTGCTCCAGGAGAAGCGCCTGCGTCGTAATGGCCAGCCCGCAGGTCGAACAGACCCAAAAGGCCCCAGAAGTTTCTTCCTTTCCCCTGCTTTTCTTCGTGGCGGGTGGGGGCTCAGGAGGAACGAAAGCCCCCACCCGGAGAGACAGGGGGCACATCCCTGTCCCATGGAAGGCCTGGGAAGCCTTCCGCCTCGTGAAGCGCACCGCTTTTCCCTCATCGGGAAACTTTCAAGAGGGAGTCGTTCCCGATACATGGTCTGAGATCGGTTGGACGGATGCCCGGCGCTGTTCATGCTGCCGCTGCCTCCAGTCCGTTGCCAGTACAACCAGCAACAGCGCAACCGGGAACAGGAACCCGATGTAGATGACCAGCCATGGCATGACCCTTTCCTCCTCTTTCTGAGTCGCCTCTATCTTATCGAGGGAGGCGAGTTCGAAGGAGTCGATTAGTCACGATCCCGTTCATCATTTGTCCAGAGTTGCATGACGCCGGGTGCCAGAGTGCCGAACAGGGTTCCGAGCCAGAGGCCCCAGCTTACGAGGACTGCGAGCAGCAGGATAATCATCTTCGGCCTCCTTGCTCTCCCGTTAGGCTTAGTCCGGAACTGAGCAAGGTCGGTACCAGAATGGCAGTTGTCTCTCGTACTAAGGGCGAGTGTTGGAAAGGCGTTGATTTACGGGTGTATTTGAAAGGAGGACTGGCTACTCATCACAAGGAAGAGAAGCCCGGCTGGTTAGCGGGCGTATCCAGAAAGATAAGTAGACAATTTGGGAAGATACAGAAGGAAACGAAGACCCGTCGCCATTTACCTGGCTTTGGCCAAGGCATGGTCGATGATCCAGTCCTCCACCGGAAGATAACCGGCTTTTACCACGGCCGCTTGTCCCTCCTGGCTGTGTACATATCTGAGGAACTCCCGGATCACAGGGGGGAGATGCTTATCTCCCGGAAGGACTTTACGCGGCGCCTGATTCACGTAGAGGTAGAGGTACCTGCGGAGCGCATACTTGCGCTGCTTCACGTTCTCAGACGTCGGCTCGACGAAGGGGGAGAATTCATCGTTTGCCAGCGCAAGCATGCGCACGCCTGACGTTGCGGCGGCCAGCCCGCTGTAGCCTATGCCATAGCGATCCTCAGCCACCCGTTGGACCACGGCAACGGAATCCAGTTGCTCCTTCACCCCCGTTTTGAAGTCTTCCTTCCGGAGCGCATGGTCTTTGAAGAATTCATGGGTGCCCGAGCCTGAGTTCCGACCATACAAGGTGATGGGGGCGTCGGCCCACTCTCCGGCCAGGTCGAGGTGACCCCACTTCGAGATGTTCCGGTAACTGTAACTGGGAGTCTTCGAGAAGATGGAATTCACCTGGTCCATGGTGAGCCCTTCCAGCGGATTGTCCTTGTTGATGTAGACCACGAGGGCGTCCACTGCAACCGCGTAGGGAGTCGGGCGATAGCCATATTTGGCTTCAAACTTGGCGATTTCACCGTCGTCCATCATCCGCGACATCGGAGCCAGTTGGGCTGAGCCTTCAATCAGAGCGGCGGCCGCCGCTGTGGAGTCTTTTTGTTCGACCTGAAGGTGGACGTCGGGATAGAGTCGGCGGAATGCCTCAGCCCAGAGCCCTGTCAGTTGATTCAACGTGTCCGCCGTGACGATGGTGAGCGTCCCGGAAACGCCGCTGGCTTTGCCGTAGGGGGTCACGGCACGGGGGATTGCGGAACGCTCGCTGGCCTGTCCCGTGATGCCCGACAGCAGGGTCAGGGACGATACCACGGCGATGCTCAAGAACCAGATCCACGCCCGCCCTCTCATGATGCCTCCATCCAGCGACAATGCTCCCAGGGACCGCCCCATGATACAGAAGCGAGGGAAGCGGCACAAGCTCGGTCAGAAGCAGCCGGCCAGAGGAGCCATTTGCTTGCAGAGCGGTTGAGGCTCGGCCCTGGGATGGGAGTCGGGTTTTCGAATGTTGAGTGAGAGCAAGGCCGTCCAGCCTGTTCCCGTGAGGACCCCGTCCGTAAAAATATAGGGTGTGAAGTTGTCGGGGAGCG
Organism: Nitrospirota bacterium; assembly: GCA_004296865.1. Taxonomy (GTDB): domain Bacteria; phylum Nitrospirota; class Nitrospiria; order Nitrospirales; family Nitrospiraceae; genus SCVQ01. The sequence continues at coordinate 3,704 of SCVQ01000531.1, read as the reverse complement.
GGAAGCCCTGGCGGTCGGTGCTTCCTTCGTCGGGATGCCGGCTGGATCGAAAAAAGTAAATTTCGATGAGGCTGTCTTTGCCCGAATCGGTCTGCGTGGGTACGGCTTCCGGCGGCCTGATCTCGTTGCTCTGGAGTTCGAATTGCGTCGGTTGCAGGAGGGCCAGCACCTTCTCCTTGGAATCGCCCGGGCGGACCCGTGCCGCCTCCGCATGGTAGCGGGCGATCGCCTCGTCGATTCGGGCGGCGGTCCGTTCTCGCGAGGCCTGTTGGATCGCCCCGCAACCGCTGAGAAGGAATGCGGCCATCCATAGTGAGAGCAGGCAAGCCATGCTCGCAGTCTTCATCGTCATGCACCCTCCGGCTATCAACTCTGGCGACGGCCAGGCTAGGCCGTCCGCGAGCATGGTGTCAAGCGGAGAGAGGGGGGCTCTCCTCCGGATCCTCACAGGTCCAGGTGATATGTCGATCAGGGGATCGCCGGGTGGATGACGTGAGTCTGAAGGCGGTGATCGATGCGCATGTAGATCTCTGCCAGGTTCCCCTTGCTAGTGGCCCGTAATCGGCTTCTCTCGCCTTGGCTGCTTCGTCCTTCGTGATGGCCTGTCGCCTCTTTTTCACTTTTGTGAACCTGTGGGTCCTTCGTAACCCATAACGGGTTGGCCGGGCTGAGAATTATGCCAAGGGGTCAAGTTTTATCGTTGACCGGACGATGAAGAGGGGAGTCCTGGGTATGGAGGCTCCCCCAGGAATGCGAGGTTGGTGAAGTACCCCTTATGAAAAAGTGACGTCATGAGTCAATGTCATGGAACGTCTACCGGCCGGTCAGGCGTGGATCTCCGTGAACATGTCCGCATCGACACGGTGTTGCCCCTGTCCTGCTGGTCCGACCGCGAGCACATACCGGACAGCCTGCGTTCGACCGCGCTCAACTTGTGTGGCGGCGGCCTCCGGGTCGCAACCGCCAGTCCCGTGCACGTGGGGGACGCGCTGTCCGTCCGGATCGGGCTGCCGGACGGGATCGTCGCCGCTCGAGCCCAGGTGGTCCGGGTGAAAGCGCAGGCGGATCAGACAGCCCAGGTGAGCATGAAATTCACGGGAATCGGGAGCTGCGATCAGGAACGGCTGGTTCAGTACGTCTATGCCAAGTAGTGGAATCCAGTCTCATAGAGAGCACGAAGGACGGTCGAAGAGCGGCTCAACCATCCGCGGCCCGGTGTGGCCGCTTGCAAGGCGGTAGACGGAGCGGAGCGGTTCGGCTACAATCCGCGGCAATGCCCGACCCTGCCAGCCTGCCTGGAGCGCCTGTCCCAGCGCAGGACGAAAACCACACGGTCGTCAAGGCCGCCGGCCTGATCGGCGCAGCCACGTTTTCCAGCCGCATCCTCGGCTTCATCCGCGACATGGTCCTGGCCCGTCTCTTCGGCGCGACGCCGGCAGCCGACGCGTTCTTCGTCGCCTACCGCATCCCCAACCTGCTGCGCGAACTCTTCGCCGAAGGCTCGATGTCCTCGGCTTTCGTGCCGGTCTTTACCGAATACCATACACTGCGCGCCAAGCGGGATGCCTGGGAGCTGGCCAGCGCGGTTTTCACCACCCTGCTGACGATCCTGATCGCCGTCACTCTGGTGGGGATTCTGGCGTCCCCCGCGATCGTCTGGCTGCTCGCTCCGGGATTCCACGCAGATCCTGCCCGCCTCGCAATGACGACGCTCCTGACCCAGATCATGTTTCCCTATCTTCTGTTCATCAGCCTGGCGGCCCTGGCGATGGGGGTGCTGAACTCGGTCCGCGCCTTCGCGGCGCCCGCCCTGTCCCCGGTGATCTTCAACGTCTGCATCATTGCCGCCGCGTTTCTGCTTGCGCCGCTCTTGGCCGAGCCCATCCACGGCGTCGCCATCGGAGTGGTGATCGGGGGTGCGGCGCAGTTCCTCATGCAGCTGCCGGGGCTCCGTCGTCGAGGGCTGCTCTTCGGCTGGCGGTTCGAGCCGGGCCATCCCGGCGTGAAGCGGATCGGGCTGTTGCTGGTGCCCTCGTTGCTGGGCATGTCGGTGACGCAAGTCAACATCACGGTCAGTACGATCCTGGCCTCGTTCTTTGCGGGGGCCCCCACCTACCTGTTCTACGGCATGCGGCTCATTCAATTTCCGCTGGGCATCTTCGGCGTCGCGCTGGCCACGGCGATCCTGCCGACGTTGTCCCAACAAGCCGCGCGCGGGTCGCTGGACGAGTTGCGTGTCACGTTGGCCTTCGGCCTGCGGATGATTCTGTTCATCATTCTCCCGGCCATGCTGGGGCTCATTCTGTTGCGGCAGCCGATCGTGCATCTGTTCTTCGAACACGGGACCTTCACCGCCGCGGACACGGCCGCGACGGCGACGGCGGTGTTTTGCTACGCCGTGGGCCTCTGGGCCTTCGCGTCGGTGCGGATCATCGTGGCGGCCTTCTACTCCCTGCAGGATACGAGGACGCCGGCGCTGGCGGCGGTCGCGGCGGTGGGGGCGAACATCCTGCTGTCGCTTCTGTTGATGGGACCGCTCCGTCACGCCGGCTTGGCCCTGGCCACCGCGCTGGCGTCGATGCTGAACGGGGGCATCCTCGTGACGGTGCTGAACCGGCGGCTGGGCGGGATCGACTGGCGCTCCGTCGGACGGTCGGCCGCGCGCGTGCTCGTGGCCACCGTGCCAGTGGTCCTGGCCTCCGCCTGGGTGGCCGGTGCGGCGGTCTGGACGCATCAGGGAGACTGGATCGCCAAGACCGTCATGTTGTTCGTCGGGGTTGGCTTGAGCATGACGGGCTACTTCGGCGTCCATGCGGTGATGCGATCCGAAGAACTGGAAGTTGTGTGGGGGATGGTGAGGCGACGGATAGGAGTGAAGCGTGAGGCGGGGCGCGCAGAACGAACAATGAGCGACGTGAGCGAAAGTGAGCGCAAAGAGTGAAACGTCCAGGCTTGTATGCGATGAAGACCAGGCGAGCACGAACAACAACTCAACGATCTTCAGCGACGGTGCCTCCTTACGCATCACGCGTCATGCATCACGCCGTCACGATTTTCGAGACGGCCTGGGGCTGGATGGGGATCGCAGTATCCGAGGATCGCCCCGGAATCTGCCGGATCGTGTTGCCGCAACCGTCACGCCTGGCGGTCGAGGCGGAGATCGGCCCATGGAAAATGGCCAAGCCGGCGGGAGCGAACGAACAGATCTTGCGCGAGGCCCAGAAGCAACTCATCGCGTTTCTGGAAGGCAAGCGCAGTACCCTGGACTTTCCGGTCGATCTCTCGATCGGGACCCCTTTTCAGCGGCTGGTCTGGCAGGCGACCCTGCGCATTCCCTATGGACGGGTGCGTTCGTACAAGTGGGTGGCGGCGAAGATCGGGGGACAGCACTATGCCCGGGCGGTGGGACTGGCCTTAGGGGCGAACCCCGTTCCTATTATGGTTCCCTGCCATCGGGTCGTCGCCCACGACGGCTCGCTGGGCGGGTTTTCCTGCGGCCTGAAGGCCAAGCGCCGTCTTCTGGCGCTGGAGGGCACGCTATCCCAACTGAAGAGCTAATAAGAGCCTATGGCATATAGCATATGGCAGGAAGAAATCACATTGGACGATCCCATGTTTTCTAGCCATACGCCATAAGCTCTTCGGTGCCACGATGAGAGCTGTGATTCAGCGGGTCAGCCGCGCCTCGGTCGAGGTGGATGGAC
>SCVQ01000530.1 GCA_004296865.1 Nitrospirota bacterium | reverse complement strand
GGTGACGACCACCAGGAAAAAAATCAGGAACTCGCCTCCAGCCAGCGCACGGGTCAGTAGGAGGTGTCCCATGGCAAGCCCGATATACAAGACGCCGAAAACCAGCACGGCCGCGTCCACGAGGCCGTGTTTCATCTCGCGCGTCGCGAGCAGCCGGGAGAGGAGCACGGCAATTACGGTCAACAGGACGACGGTCCGCTCCGACACGAGCGTCGGCCACTGCAGGCTGGCCAACAATAAGCCCGTCAAGCCGAGTCCGAGACCCGTGGCGATCCGGTTGGGCTCGTCCCGGAAGTGCAGTCGGTAAAGCTCCAGGAGCGCGAACAGCGCCGCCGCGGTCACGAGGGCGAAGAACGCCGAGGTGGGGAAGTAGCGGACCAGGAGATAAAACAGGGGAATAAAGACGAGAGCCGGGTAGACCCGCCGACTGTCCGGGCGTCGGGGCATCACCCGTGCTGCCTCTGGCTCGTTCGTCGTGTGCGCGAAGCCCAACGGATCTCCGAATTACGGTCTGCTCTGAGGAGAGACGGCCTTTGACACTTGGCCGAATCGCCGTTCGCGCTTCTGATATTCGAGCAAGGCGAGCAGGCCTTCGCGCCGGCGGAAGTCCGGCCAGAGCGTCGGGGTGAAGTACATCTCGGTGTAGGCGAGTTGCCAGAGAAGGAAATTGCTGATCCGAGTTTCGCCGCTGGTTCTGATCAAGAGGTCGGGATCGGGCAGGCCGTGCGTGGAGAGATAGCCTTCCAAGAAGGCCTCGTCGATCATCTCCGGCTGGACCCGGCCATCCTGGACATCCTCGGCCAGGCGCCGGACCGCGTCGACGATTTCAGATCGACCGCCGTAGCTGAGCGCCACGTTCAGCAACAATTTATCCAGGTGGGCGGTGGCTTTTTCGACCTTGCGGACCCAGTTGAGCGCGGAGGAGGGAATGGAGTCCACGCGTCCGATGGCGCGGAAGCGGGCGCCTTTTCGAATCAATTCATCCAACTCGCTCTGGAGGTACTGCTCCAGCAGCATCATGAGGGCATTGATCTCGAGGGCCGGCCGTTTCCAGTTCTCCTGCGAGAACGCGTAGATGGTCAGGGCGCCGATGTCCAAATCTCGGCAGAGGGTGATGATCTCGCGGACTGACTTGATGCCCTCGGCATGGCCGGCGATGCGCGGCAGACCGCGCAATTCGGCCCACCGGCCGTTCCCGTCCATGATGATGGCGATGTGCTTGGGCAGGACCTCCGGGTCCAGGAGCGCGAGCAGTTCGGCTTCAGAAAGGTGGTCGAAGTTGGGCTCGGTCTCTTTCGCCATGCGGTTGTCGGTGGTCCTTTTTCTTGCGTCTGAGACTAACGGCAGGTGCGCTTATTGTTATCAGCCAGGGGGCGAAAAGTCAAACGATATTAGCCAGAAAAAGCATAGGGTTCTGCCGGGGGTGCCGTTGCGCCGGGGAAAACGAATCAGCTATACTCCTCTTGCCGCGCAGAAGGGGAGCGGATTGCGATGTCAACGTCTCACGTGGTGAAACTGGACGATTTCGGTCTCAGCGACCGGGAAGTTCGGAGTGCCCTGGAAAAAGTCAATGTCCGTGATGTGGACTATGCCGATCTCTATTTCGAATCCCGCGTGTCGGAGTCGGTGTCCATGGAGGAAGGGATCGTCAAACGTGCGGTCAAGAGCGTATCCCAAGGGGTCGGCGTCAGGGCCACGGCGGGCGAGAAGACCGGCTTTGCCTATTCCGATGAACTGACGAAGCGGGACCTCGAGATTGCGGCGGATGCGGCTCGGTATATTGCGAACTCTCCGCAAGGCGGCGCCCCGGTGCCGGCCAGGCACCAAGAGCGGCCGTCGCGGGACCTCTATCCGGTTGATGCCTCCGCGGCCGACGTCGCGACGAGCGAGCGGGTGGAACTGCTGAATTTGATCGATGCGGAAGCCCGGCGCTATGACCCCCGGATCAAAAACGTCATGGCGTCCTTCAACCACGAATTCAAGCGCATCGTGGTGGCGACGACCGAGGGCCTCGTGATGGGGGATGTGCAGCCCCTCTCCCGTTTGCAGGTGACCTGCATTGCGGAGGAAGGCGGGAATCGGCAGATCGGGACGTTCGGAGGCGGGGGGCGCGTGGGCTTTGTCTTTTACCGCGAGCAAGGGCACTATCTGCACTATGCGAGGGAAGCGGCCAGACAGGCCATCCTGAACCTCAGCGCGGTGGAAGCGCCGGCCGGCGTGATGCCGGTCGTGCTGGCGGGAGGCTGGCCCGGCATCCTCTTGCACGAGG
>SCVQ01000529.1 GCA_004296865.1 Nitrospirota bacterium | reverse complement strand
ACGAACACGTCGGCGACCGGTTGGATGGTCGTTTCGATATGGGTTCGATGTTCCGATCGTGCCAGCACTAGTCCGGCTGCGAAGGCCCCGACGAGCGGCGCGATCTGCATCAGTTCCGCCAGGTAGCCAAAGAGCAAGGCAAAGCTCAAGGCCGCGATGACGAGCGCACCCCTGGTGCTCATCTGGTTGACCAGGCGGGTGAAGAGGTGGGCGTACCGGATGCCGACGGCAATCGCCACGCCGAGGAACAGCAGCGCCAGGCCGGCGGTCCGCCCCGCTTCCAGCCAGGAGACCGTGCCCGCCGTCGCCAGCCCGATGATGACCGAGAGCGTGACCAGGCCCAGGATATCGTCCAGCACGGCGGCGCCCAGGATGATGTTGCCTTCCCGAGTCCTCAGCTTGCCCAGGTCGGAAAGGCCTCTTGCCGAGATGGCCACACTGGTGGCGGTCAAGGTGGCGCCGATGAAGATGGCCTGCAATTGGGTCAGATGGAGCGCCAACGCCAGCGCATAGCCCAGGGCAAAAGGGACGACGACTCCGATGGCAGCCACGAGCGCCGCCGACCGGCCGACTTTGAGGAACGATTGGAGATCCGATTCGAGCCCGATCTCGAACAACAGCAGCATGACCCCGATTTGACCGAGGAGCTTCAGGGTCTCGGTCTGCTCCACCCAGCCTAGGACACTTCCCCCGATCAGGATGCCGGCCAGCAGCTCGCCCAGCACCGCGGACTGGCCGATCCGGACCGCCAGCTCGCCCATCACCCTGGCGCACACGTAGATGGTGATCAGGCTCCAGAGGAAGTCTTTCAGTTCCATATCCATACGCCCGTTTGCCTCTCGTCAGCCTCGGCAGGCAACGCTACGATACTGGAAGCACAAAAGCGGCGCAACCAGAAGCGCGGTAAGGCGGCGGCTGAAGGATGCAGGCTGAATTGACAAGGAGGAGGCGGAACGGGCACACTTTCCTGCATCGCTCACAGTTCATCGTTCAACGTTGGATCCTTATGTGGACGCCGCAACTCAATGCCCTGCTCGGCAGCCTCGTGGTGACGGTCGGCTTTTGGCTGACCTGGGGTGAGATGTCGCTGACTCTCACGGTAGCGCTGGTGCTGGGGGCGGCGGGCTTTCTGGTCTGGCGGGGCTCGACGATCGCGCTTGTCTGGGCTTGGGCCACGCTGCTGCTGGGTCTCGAGAGCCTGGCTTGGCCGATCGTAACCATGGTGCGGGTCAGGATGGCCTCCGCCGAACCGAGCGATCAGGAGATGGGTCTGATACTCACGGCGGTCCTCTTCGGCCTCTTCTCCTCGATCTTCTGGCTGACCTTCTCCTACGGTATCTTCAAGCGGATCTGGCGAAAAGAGGCGGAGGGAGCGCAAGCGGCGAGTACGAGGAATGTTGAACGATGAATGAGGAATAGTTTTAAGGACTGATGACAGGCAAATTTCAAGAAGACTCGGTTTTGAGACAAAACCCTTATTTTGAAAAACAAGCAATTGTCGGTTATAGATTGAGCCTGAATTAGTATTCTCTGCTGAATCCAGGAGCACGGCTACCTTCTTATTTGCTCAGAGGATCAAGCAGTGGACACATCCAGAGCAATTAATCTTTTCATTGGCGGTATCTCCATACCACTTCCCTGCTTCTTCCCTTCAATCTCTAGTGTCAAAACAAACTTGAGCCCATTAGAGTACCTCCGACTCCTACTGGCTTTGAAGCAGCCTCATTTTTTGATCTCTGCATACGACATATATAAGTCAGATATCAATTCACAAAAGAAGTTCTCTGCTCTTCTCAAGAAAGCTTCCAGTGTCAATACCGTTGTCCTTTTGGATAGCGGCAATTACGAGAAATATTGGAAGGCCGATCCCTCTTGGACTCCCAATCACTTCGCCTCTGTCTTGAAGTCGCATACATTCCAGTTGGCCTTTTCATTTGATGAAAAAGATTCTCCCAGCAGTAAGAGCCGAATTATTTCATCAGTTGAGGCGGGAGTTTTGCGGGATCAACATTGGAGTAAAGGCGCGACCATTGCTCCTATCGTACATGCACCAGCACCATTGCT
>SCVQ01000528.1 GCA_004296865.1 Nitrospirota bacterium | reverse complement strand
TTCCAGGCTCTCCCGGTTATGCGGGTTGGTTTGCGCTAAGCCATTGCTGGAGGAGGCGATCCAGGGTTTGTTGTCGCAGAACCGGATCGTCCAGCAGTCCAACGGACAGGTCGGCCGCCTGCAAGCCGGGTAATTCGACGGGGGGGGCATGGGCGGGCAACAGGGCTTGCACCGGAAGGCCCGGCGCGAGCGTGTCTCGTGCCTTGAGGAAGGCCTTTGCATGGTCCAATGCCGTGCGGGAGGCAGGATTGACCAGCAGGAGGACTCCCAGGGCTCCTGGCAGGCATTGCTCCCACAAAGGCCAGAAGCGTTTTTCCGAGCGGATGGCGATCAAATGAAGGGCCGTGTCGCGCGAGATCCGGACTCGGCCCACCTCTGTCTTGTACCGTTCCCAGGCTTCTTCGACCCCGACGGCGACCCACCGTGATTGTGACAGGTCCTTCAGGAGGTGCTTAATTAACTCGCTCTTGCCCGAGTGGGCCACTCCGACCACGAGGATCCGAACGATCTGCGGGAGGGCCGTTGGCTGGCGCGCTCTCAACCGTCCGGCAACGTCCTCAAGCCGAATCTGCACCTGCCCCAGAGGACTCGGGACTGGTTCTTCGCACGAGGACGGTTTCCCAGCCATTCCACCACGTAGCGTTGCCTGCTCGTGTTCTTCGAGCACGCGAAGGTCCTGGAAGAGCAGGTTCGCCATGCTGGCTGTGATCGGCATGCGTTCCGGCGCGACGTTGGGAAGAAACAGGAAGCGGCCGGTCTTCCATCCCAGGAGGATAAACAGCGGCTCTTCGCGTTTCGGCGACCGGATGTCGGCCTGTACGATCACCCCGTTCTTGAAGTAGAGCGTGCCGGTGCGCTCGCCGTGGCTAAGCACGAGGGCGCCGGTGTTCTGGTCCAGTTCCAGCATCTGGATCATGTCGAGCAGGTTCACGTCCTCGAGCCGTCCGCTCAGGCCGACCCGGTCCAACGGGATCTGCCTGGCCAGTTCGAGCCGGTCAAGCACCGTCTCCACGCTCTGCGTCAGTCGTTCGAGCGGGCAGGGTTTGGTCAGGTAGTCGTCCGAGCCGATCTTACGGGCTTTGACCTTGTCCGCGTCGTCATCGCGGGCGGTCAAGAAAATGAAGGGGAGGGTGCGCGTCTTGGGGTCTTGCCGGAGGAGGCGGCACAGGTCATAGCCGTCCATCCCGGGCATGCCGATGTCCGCGATGACAACGTCTGGGGGAGCCTCGGAGACCTTTCGGATCGCCTCCTCTCCGCTTAGAGCGGTTTCCACCTGGTATTCCCGCGCACGCAGGTAGAGCGACACCACCCGCAGCCACTTGGGATCGTCGTCCACCACGAGGATCGTCGGTGCCATGATCGCTCCCAGCGTGGCGTGAGACAATGGGAGATAGGCTATGGGCTATAGGTCGGAGTGTCTTGCCTATAGCCCATTGCCCCTAGCCTCTCGCCCGTTCTTACGTCAGGATTTGGGGTTGCCCCACGCCGTTGATCACGTCCTCCGAGATCACTACGGCCTTTACTCCGGTCAGTGCCGGCACCTCGTACATGAGGTCCAGCATGACATCTTCGAGGATGGAGCGGAGTGCGCGTGCGCCGGTCCTCATCGAGGCGGCCCGGTGTGCGACCGCTTTGACCGCAGCGGGGGTGAATTGGAGGTGCACCTGCTCCAGCTCGAACAGCGCTTCGTATTGCTTCAGCAGCGCGTTCTTCGGCTCGGTCAGCACGCGCACGAGCGCGGCCTCGTCCAAGTCAGCCAACGTGGTCAGGACTGGGAGGCGGCCGATGAACTCCGGAATCAAACCGTATTTCAGCAGGTCTTCCGGCTGTACGTGCTCGATCAGGTTGCCTGTCCCCGCTGCCTCACGCGTCGTCACTCCGGATCCGAAGCCGATCTGCCGATGCATGGTGCGCTGCCCGACGATCTGCTCCAGGCCGACGAAGGCCCCCCCGCAGATGAAGAGGATGTTCGTGGTATCAACGCGGATATACTCTTGTTCGGGGTGCTTGCGGCCGCCCTTCGGAGGGACGCTGCAGATGGTGCCTTCCACGAGTTTCAGCAGGGCCTGTTGCACGCCCTCGCCCGACACGTCGCGGGTGATCGAGGCGCTCTCGGACTTCCGGCTGATCTTGTCGATCTCATCGATGTAGATGATGCCGGTCTCGGCCCGCTTGACATCGAAGTCGGAGGCCTGGAGCAGTTTGAGCACGACATTCTCGACGTCCTCGCCGACGTAGCCGGCTTCGGTCAGCGTGGTGGCGTCGGCGATCGCGAAGGGCACGTGCAGGACCTTGGCGAGGGTTTGGGACAGGAGGGTCTTGCCCGTGCCGGTGGATCCGATCATCAGGATATTGCCCTTCTGCAACTCGACTTCTTTGAGGCGAGTTCGGCTGAGCAGCCGTTTGTAGTGATTGTGGACCGCGACGGAGAGGACTTTCTTGGCGCGATCCTGCCCCACTACGTATTGGTCCAGGAGGGCCTTGATCTCCGTCGGCTTGGGCAACTTGACGGGTTGGGCCTCTTCCGGCGGACTCGCCAAGGGACCCTCCGCCAGAAACGCGCTGCAAAGCGTGACGCATTCGTTGCAGATGAGGAGGTTGGAGTCGGCTTGGCAGGCGTGGCAGTGATAGGGCGCGGGGCTTTCGATCAAGCTGGCGACGGTGCTCTCCTGTTTCCCGCAGAACGAGCACTGGCGCGCACGTTTGTTCCGACTCTGTCTCGATTCCCAGAACACGGGAGTCCCCCTCCAGCGCTCCACGCGGTGATGCGGGTTAGGAATATCTTAGCCTGCACCGGCAGGCAACTCAAGGGGCAGCCGGGAACCGAACGACGAACCGGCTGCCCTTCCCTTCTTCACTCCGGACCTCCAGGGTGCCGCCGTTGTCCTCGATCAATCGTTTGACGTTCGTTAAGCCCAACCCCGTGCCATATTCCTTGGTCGTGAAGAAGGGCTCGAAGATGCGGTCCAGATGGTGGCGCGGGATTCCGCAGCCGGTATCGGCCACCTCGATCTCCGCATGGCCCTGTTCCCCGGCTCTGGTCGTCACGGAGAGCCGTCCCCCATCTGGCATGGCCTCCCGTGCGTTGATGAGCAGATTCACCAAGGCCTCTTTGACCTGGTCCGGGTCCACGCTGACCTCCGGCAGGTCGGGAGCGAAGTCGGTGTTCAGCGTCAGCCGTTCGAGGCCGCCTTGCGCCTTCCATTGCCACAGCGCCGCTTGGACCAGGGCGTCGGGCGACAGGCGTTTGGGTTCCGGAGGTTTTTGGCGTGCGTATCGCAGAAAATCGTTGATCCGGTGCGTGAGCCGGTCCACCTCGTCGATGATGTAGCGGGCGACTTCCTGCCGGACGGCGTCCGCCTGTTGTCCATCCAGCACCAGTTGGGCCGAGCTGCGGATCACGCCGAGGGGATTGCGCAGATCGTGCGCGAGGGCCGCCAGCAGCTGACCGACCGAGGCCAGCTTCTCCCGCCGGATCAATTCCTCCTGCTGCGTCTTGACCGTACGCAGACTCTCTTCCAGCGAGCGGCGCATGGCGTGAAAGGTGCCCGCCAGGTCCTCGATTTCGTCGCCGGTCCGGATGTCGACCGAGGCCGGTGCCTCAGTGGCGGGCTCTACGGCCGGCTCCGGCAGCGCGGCGACGTTGCGCCGCAGGGTCTCCGCTTCCCGCCGAAGAGTCAAGATGGGGCTCACGATCCGCCGTCCCACGACGAAGCCCAGGGACGCCAGGCCCACGACCAACCCGAATCCGATGAGGCCGACCGTCCACAGCAAGGAATAAATCGGCGCATAGGTTTCCTCGGGCTGTTGTCGGACGAAGGCGAACCAGAAGCCGTTTCCCAGGCTCAACGGACTCAGCCGATGCGCAAACCGGACCGGGGCGGCCCCGACGATCGAATCGCGGCCCCCGTGCGCGTCGTCCTCCGCGACGAACCACAAGGGCTTGTCTCGCGCGAGGCGGTTCAGAAGGGCCTGGTGAATCAGATGTGCGGTCGGCGGCAACACCGGGCAGATCAGGGGGGTCCCCTCCGTGTCCAGCAGCATGCCGTGCCCGGTTTCCCCGATGCGGATCGGCAGGATCGTGTTCATCAAGACATCGCGACGGATGAGAAGGCCCACCACCCCGATCGGCTCTTCAAGGGGGCCGTCGAAGATCGGCACCGCCACGTCGAAGACATATTCATTCAGTGTCCGGTCATGCCGCAGCGTGCTGACATAGGCTCCGCCGCGGCCTTCTTTGAAGGCTTCCTGCCACCATTCTTGCTCGGCGTTGAGATAGGGCGTGTGCGGATCGGTGGAGGCCACTAGGGCGCCGCGCTGGTCCGTAATCGTCACGCGGACGTACGTGCCGGTCTCACGCGCCCACTCCTTCAGATAGGCGGTCGTCTGTGCCACGGCCGACGGCGCGGGATCGGCTGTGGGGTGACTCCCGGGCCGCACGGTTGCGCGGCTTGCCAGCAGGCGACGGATGTCTTCCTCGCTGTGACCGGCATAGCGTCGATTCGCGGTCTCCACGAGGTGGCGGACGAGTACGGGAACGATGGCCAGCCGCGCCGCGCGATCGATCTCCGTGTCCACGGCGGCGGCGATCCGGATCGCCGTCGAGCGAGCGATTTCCTGAAACCCGCTGCCGATGGCATGCTTCAGGCTGTCGGTGCTGTAGAGGTAGGTCGCAATCAAGGCGGCGATGCCGGGCAGGATGCCGACGATCAGCAGGGCGACGAAGAATTTTCGTTGAAGGCCGCCGGAGCGACTCATGTTGTCGCGCGCTCCTCGTGAAGCGTATCTCCAACAAGATGCGAGATACGAACGACGCGTCACGGCAAGTGGTGCTTGGCCATCCGATACCGTAGCGTGTTGCGTGTGATCTTGAGCAGGCGGCTCGCTTCCGAGACGTTGCCGTCGGTCTTTTGGAGTGCCTCCTGCAGCATGGCTTTTTCGAGTTCCTCCACCGACAGACCGAACGAGAGCAAGGCCGGCAGGTCCCGGCGCGTCGTCGCGCCGGAGCCCCGCAGATTGGCCGGCAGGTGCTCCGGCCTGATCTCGTCGTCTTTGCAACTGATCGTGAGCCACTCTACCGCGTTATGCAGTTCCCGCACGTTGCCGGGCCAGTGATAGCGCTGCAGGACGGCCAGGGCTTCGGGGGAAACGTTCCGAAGGCGGGTCCCGCGTTCGCGTGCGGCGGCTTCCAGAAAGGCCTCCAGCAGGGCTCGGATATCGCCCGTTCGTTCCCGCAAGGGAGGCAGGTGCAAGGGACAGCCGCTCAGGCGGTAGTAGAGATCCTCGCGGAACCGGCCGTTCCGGACCAGGTCGGGAAGGGCTTGGTGGGTCGCGCAGATCACTCGGATATCCACCTTGATTCCGCGCAGGCCGCCCAGCGGCTCAACGAGGTGGTCCTCGAGGACCCGGAGCAGTTTGGCCTGGGCCGTCGGGCTCATCTCCCCGATCTCATCCAGGAACAGGGTGCCCCGGTCTGCCAACTGAAAGCGGCCCGCTTTTGATTTCTTGGCGTCGGTGAAGGCGCCCTTTTCGTAGCCGAAGAGCTCCGATTCAAGCAGCGACTCGGGAATGCCGGCGCAGTTCACGGCGACCAGCGGCCCGGCGGCTCTGGCGCTGGCATAGTGGATGGCGCGCGCCAGCAGTTCCTTCCCTGTGCCGCTCTCCCCCGTGATCAGGACCGTGACGTCGGTCCGGGCCATCTCCATGGCCAGCCGCTTGACCTCCGCCATCTGGGGCGACCGGCTGACGATCCGGTCGAAGCTGAAGCGCTCATGGAGCCCGGCCCGCAAGGCTTGATTGTCCTGCGAGAGCCGCCTGACTTGGAGGGCCCGCGCGATGAGGATTTTCAACTCCTCGTTGTCCACCGGCTTGGAGATGTAGTCATAGGCCCCCTTCTTCATGGCTTCCACGGCGGATTTCACGGTGCCGTATCCCGTAATAATCAGGACCGGCACGTCCGGCCGCGTCTGTTTGGCTGCCTGGAGCACATCGAGACCGGAGACGGCGCCGAGTTGGAGGTCAGTGACGATCAGATCAAGGCCCTCGGTCTCGCGCAAGAGGCGGAGGCCGTCTTCTCCCGTGCGGGCGAGGAGCAACTCGTAGCCTTCCGGCTTCAGCACCAACTCCAGGAGCCGGCGCATCCGGTCTTCATCTTCGATGACGAGGAGGGTTGGTGGGCGCATAGATCAATCGGGCCAAGCAATGCACGGGGCGCTGAGGCCGCCCTTCGTCCATGGTACTGCGTGGCGCGAGCGGAGGCAAGTTTCAGGTAGACGTTTCCGCCGGCCAGTGGATGAGGAACGTGGTGCCCGTGCCCTCTTCGCTCTCCACCTCGATCGTCCCGCCGTATTTCGCGACGAGTTGATACGCGATATTCAACCCCAGGCCGGTGCCCTTCCCAGGCTCCTTGGTGGTGAAGAAGGGATCGAAGATTTTGCCGAGAAATGCCTGGGGAATGCCGGGGCCGGTGTCGGCGATGCGGATACGTACCCAGCCGTCCTTCTGTTCCGTGGAGAGGCGCAGGGTGCCTTGACCGTCCATGGCCTGGATCGCGTTGATGATGATGTTCAGGAAGACTTGTTGGATTTCTTCCGGTCGGGCGAGGATGGAGGGCACGGGGGCGTAGTCGGAGTGGACCGTCAGATCATTGGACAGGTGCGCCAACCGCGCCATCTTCAGTGCGTCCCCCAGTTTCTGGTTGACGTCCACCGACTGGGCCTCGTCCGCGGAGCCGGGGGCTGTGTACCGGGCAAAATTCTTGATGAGCGAGGCCATGTGACGGGCGTACTTCACGATGTCTTTTGCGAACTCTTTCGTGACGCGGGGATTGCTCTCCTCCTCCAGGGTTTGCGCGAGCCCCATGATGACGAACAGCGGATTGTTGATCTCATGCGCGATGCCCGCCGTCAAGGTGCCCATGCCGGCCAGCTTCTCGGCTTGAACGAGCTGGTCCTGCAACAGCCGCTCGCTGGTCACTTCGCGCAAGGCCAATCCGATGCGCGTGACGCCGTTGCCTGAGGGAACACGGAAAAAGCGGTGCCCGAAGGCACGGGTGCCGATGCGGATATCCTGCCGGAGGTCCTCCGCGCGGCTGTCCGAAGCCGGCGCCAGCGGGTCCCGGCTCTGCAACGGCCTCGGCTCCTGCCCCTGTTCGAGCCGTGTCGCTGCCGCGAGTCTGGCGTGGTCGAATTCCCACTCAAGTTGGTGCCGGGTGGGTCGATCCACCTGCAAGAGGTCGAAGAGACTGTGGCCGAGGATCGAGGCCTGCTGGGCCCGAAAGACCTTGGTGGCTTCCGCGTTGATGTATTCGACGGTGCGATCCGGCGTGAGGATGACGACGCTGTCCGGCAGGCTGTTCAGGATCTTCTCGTTGTATTCTTTCAGGGACCGGACCTCGGCCGTCTTGGCCGCGACTTTCTCCTCCAGGCTCGAGAACGCGTTTTTCAATCGTTCGTTCATGGTGTTGAATTCGTCCGCGAGTTGTTCGATCTCATCGCCGGTGCGAATCGTGAGTGGTTCCGTGAGTTCCCCGCGGCCGATTCTGGCCGCGCCTTCTTGGAGGTGCCGGATCGGCGTGACGATGCGGTGCGCCGCATAGTAGCCGATGGAGCCGAGCAGCCCTACGGCGAGGAGGCCGGCCGAGGCGATCCACAGCAGCAGGCTGCGTGTCGGCGCGAACAGCTCCTGTGAGGATTGCCAGGCGAAGGTGTGCCACAACAAGCCCGTAGAGGCTTTGGTGGTCACGCTGGTCTCCGGCAACGGCGCAAAGCCGATGATGGAGGTCGCCTGTCCGCCATGGCCGTCGCCGGAGGCCTTGACCCAGCCCGCGTCCTCGGCGGTGACGCTTCGGACCAGGGCGGCGTCGTGCACGCGGACGCCGGTGGGCAGGATCGGGCAGCTGATGACGGTGCCGCGCGAATCGATCAGCATCACGTGGCCGGTCCGGCCGAACCGGATGGGGTGGATGGCCGGCTTGAAGAACTCGTTGGCATCGAAGACGCTTTGGAGGATGCCGAGCACGCGTTGCCGGCTTTCATCCATCACGGGGATGGCCAAGGTGAACACATAACTGCCGAAGGTGTCATCGAAGGCGACTGTGCCCAGGTACGTCCGGCCCTTGCCTTGGCTGTATGTTCGTTGCCACCAGTCTTGGTCCGCCTGTCTATAGGCGGGGGGGCTGTTGCTGCTGAGGCTGACGAGGAGGGCGCCCTCCGCATCGGTGAGGAAGAGGGCGTGGAGGGTGGTGTGGGTTCCCGGGCGGTCGCTCAACCCCGCAGTCCTGGCGAACCGTTTGAGCACCTCTTGGGCGGGGCCGGCTTCCGGGGCCGACGACATGGGCGTGTCCGTCCGCCAGCGCAGGGCGTCCTGAGCGAGCAGGCGGTCGATCTCAGCCCGTTCCAAGCCGTGGTACCGGGCGTTCCTTGCAGTGAGCGCTTTGATGACGCTGTCGTTGGAGGTGACCCGCTGTCTTCTGGCGATCTCGCCGCTCAACACCAGATCGATCGACCGCGCGGTCTCACCGGCCAAGGCCTGAAAGTTGCCCCCGATCACCCGTTCCAGTTCGGTGGTGCCTTGGAAATAGGTCATGACCATGCCGAGGATGAGCGGCAAGGCGCCGGCACCGAGGATGGAGAGGATGATCTTCTGTTTGAGACCGAACGGCATAGGCTGTGCGAGGGCGAGCCGCACTGCCGGCATGTCGAAGACATGCGGCCCTCGACAGCCGGCGGGCTTGGCTCAGGCAGACGGTTTAGGTTGTGAACTGTCCCTTCATCATTTCATGCTGATCGACCGCCTTCTTGATGGTGGCGATTAGGTGCTCCTTCTCAACCGGCTTGACCAGGTAATCAAGGACGCCTTGCTTGAGAAACGAGGTGGCCATCTGCACGTCGGGGAAGCCGGTGAGCACGACGATGGGGAGGGACGGATACTGCTGCCGAAAATACTCGATCGCAGCGACCCCGTTCACCTTGGGCATCCTGATGTCGCAGAGGATGACGTCCACGTAGACCGGGTTGTCTCCTGAGTTCAAGAGGGCGATCGCCTCCTCGCCGTTGGTGGCCTCGATCACTTCATAGTTGGCTTTTTCCAGGTGCATCCGCACCACCTTCCGAATGTCCGCCTCATCATCCACCACCATCACTCGTCCGAGCTGTTCACGCGGGGCATCAAACATGATCGACCTCCTTCGGTTTGGCCCTGATGGGGGAACGGCCATCGGGCCCGTGACTGGGTGCTACTCACGGTATATGCAAGTCATGTGCAAGTCGTGCGCCTTTGTCGGTGGCCAAGGCGAAGCGATGGTTTTAGAGGATTTTTGCGCCGGCGCGGACAAGGCTGATGAATCGCAGCCAGCGTAGCCGGTGGAATTGGCGCAGTGCCTGGTGGATTTGAACCACCAACTCTGGAGCGAAGGGGGACCGTGAGCTAGCGTGAAACAGCCGGCAAGGATGGGCGCGAGGAAGCGGGTCGTGTCAGATTGCGGAGCGCATTGCGGATGTTTCGGGTAAAGCCGCGGTGCTTGGCGCGTCGGATGGGGCTCCGGCGGAACGTCGCCGTAAACTCCTGCTCGTTGAGATCGCCCAGTGTTGTCAAGTTGGGCGAGAGGGTGAGCGGGGAGGGTTGGAAGGCCTGCTCATCGGTCGGCGACGCATTGACGTTGTAGGGGCAGGCATCCAGACAATCGTCGCAACCGAAGATTCGGTTGCCCAGCTTGGGCGCAAGCTCGATCGGGATCTCGTCGTCCGGTCCATGCCGCTCGATCGTCCAGTAGGAAATACATTGGGTGGCATCCACGACGTAGGGCTCCGTGATCGCGCCTGTCGGACAGGCTTTTATACACAAGGTGCAGGAGCCGCAGAGGTCGGTCCCCGGCTCATCCGGGTCGAGGGCGAGTGTCGTCAGGATCTCGCCCAGCAGCAACCAGGACCCGAACTGCCCGGAGACCAGGTTGGAGTGTTTCCCGATCCAGCCGAGGCCGGCCTGTTGGGCCCAGGCCTTTTCCATGATCGGTCCCGTATCGACGTACCATGTGGTCTCGGCTTCCGGCGCCAACGTTTTGATGCGGGCGGCCAGTTGTTCAAGCCGGTCCTTGAGGATGTCATGGTAGTCCCGTCCCCAGGCATAGCGGGCAATGCGGCCATGTCCGGGCCGTTCGTCCGCTCGATGCTCGGTGTAATAGTTCATGCCGAGCGAGATCACCGAGCGGCAGCCTGAGAGGACTTGCCCGGGATCGGTGCGTCGCGCCGGGTCGCGGGCCATCCATCCCATGGCGCCGTGGTAGCCGTGCTGCAACCAGTCCAGCAGACGAGTATGGAGGGATTCGGACAGTGGGGGGCCTGGACGCTCCAAGACTGCTTCGACGCGGCTGATGCCGACCGCGTCGAAACCCAGGTGACGTGCCTCGCGTTTGATCGCCGCGGCCAATGTCATGGCGTCTGTTGCTTCGGTGATTGCATGACCGGGGCAGGGGCCTGGGCTGAACAGTCGAACATCACCCCGAAGCGGGCGGAGCACTGGGCGGTCTTGCACCTGTCGCAGGTGCCGGTGATGCGGGTCTTCCAGTCGGTGCCCTTGTCGTCGAAGCGGCAGGAGGTGTTGCCTCCTTTGGAGATGTTGGACCAGGGACGGGTCGTGCCGGGGAAGTGGGCCACGGCGCAGCCTTGCAGAAAGGGCACCACGCAACTGCTCTTCGCCTGGCCCTTGGCCATGCCGAAATTGCAGGAGGATTCCGTTGTGGCCGTCGCGTCGCCGAGGGGCTGGGCAATAGACAGGTCGAGGAGGAACAAGCCCAAGGCGCTTCCCACGATCGTTGACAGCAAGAGGATGATGCGGGATGTGGATGCGCTGGGGGCGCGGTCGATTCTCATGGGTGCCGATCCTAGCACACCCGTTCTCTAGGAGGCCACTGCAAGGCCTGGTAGAACCAGGCGATGGGCGCGAGGCGCTGACATGCGCAGGCTCCGGTCCGTTCACGCGGACGGATTTTCGCACAGGCGGACGGATTTTGACCGGCGGTGGATTCAATAGTGCTCGTTGTTGTCAGCCTGTCTGGCTGCTCCGCTATTTTTGGTGCGGTGCAGAACCGGCTCGACTCAAGAAGGTTCGCTTCGCAACGAAAACAAACGGGGTCGAACCGCAGCCCCACTGGGGCCGGGCTTCAGCCAGATTCGGTTGCCAAGGAGCGTCTGGTCTTTAGCTTGCAATTAATTCACCGATAAAACATACGTTCTCCCGCCAGGGAGTTCCTCGGCTGAGAGGCTACCGTTGAGTCCGGCACTCAAAGGCAGCCGGGGGCCGTCCTTCTGTCGGACGACTGTGGAGGATGGTGCGCAGTGGCCGGACTATGGAATCCGGGGCTCGCACTGCATATGCAGTTCACAATATGGTAGCGGAGGGATCGCCATGCTAAGATTAGTGATTCGAATGAGTGCCTTGTGTGTCTGCCTTGGCCTCCTGGGGCTGGCGACCGGTTGTTCCGGCCAGCACATGTCCACGTCGGACGACATGTCTTTCGGGAGTCCGAATGGAATGAAAGAGCTTCGCATGACGGATGGGACTTCCTTCCGGCTTGTGTCGGGGGATCACCCTGGTTCGGCGGTCGATGCGG
>SCVQ01000527.1 GCA_004296865.1 Nitrospirota bacterium | reverse complement strand
CGTCAAAACTCTCGTGTGAACGAACGACGCCAGGGGCCTGCAACCGTTCCAGCAAATCCGACCAGAGATCGGCCGGGTCCTTGTCAAAGATGCTCGCCGAATCGGCCTGTACCGTCGCCCAAGACCCCGTGGCTATTTCCATTTCGAGTTGGCCGGGCGCCCAGCCGGCATAGCCCGCGAAGGCCCGGAAAGTTTCAGTCGGCTGGGGCTGCGTGATGACACGCTCGAGCGTGTGGAGGTCTCCGCCAAGGTAGGCTCCGTCCATCACCGGCCGCAAGTCGGCCGATGTCTCGCCGACGCGAAACAGCATGAGAATCCCACCCGGCTGGACCGGCCCTCCGGCAAACAACACATAGGAGGTGCCCTTGAGGACGGCCAGGGTCGGCAGGGCTTCGGAGAGAGGCAGGTCGGTCGGCCGATTCACAATGACGCCGAGCGTTCCTTCCGGACCGTACTCGCAAATCAGGATCACGGCCTCACGGAAGTTCGGGTCCATCAGGATGGGACTGGCAACCAGAAACACGCCTTTCCCAAGCGGCGGCATCGAGCGCGCATCGGACTCTGAGACAACAGGAGTGTCTTGTGAGGAGGCCGGCGGAATCCCCCCGCCAAGGCCGAGCAGGACCAGCGCAAGGAAGGCGACAAGACACGCCGGCAGAGAGCCGCTATGCGATGAGGGTCGATTGGACATCTGATCCCACCCGCAAACAGACGGAATCACCCGTGCACGGTCATTCGTCTCTTCTTCAGGCCGGCGGCTCGCGCAGCTTGGCAGCCGCTGTGCTTATAGCAAATCCGCATCGGTGGAGCAAATCAGGTCTGCGTCCCACCGGGCTTCGACGGATCGCGCCCGATTCCTTCAGCCCTTCGTACCGGTCGTCGGCGCACCCGTTCTCCTTCCGCATCAGCCGGCCCGTCAGCATGGTCCGGTTGAGCCGCAAGCCAGCCCTGGTCGGCAAAACTGACGTAGCGACCATCGCCGACAATGAGATGATCCAGCACCCGGATGCCCAGTACCTCTCCGGCTGAGACCAAGCGTGCGGTCAATGTGCGGTCCTCCACACTGGGCTGGGGGTCGCCGCTCGGATGGTTATGCAGAAAGATGACGGCGGCGGCCGACTCGCGAACGGCCAGATTGAAGACGTCGCGGGGATGGACAATGCTGAGGGTGAGGCTGCCCTTGGACACGGTCGCATCCCGGATGACATGGTGTTTCGCGTCCAACAGGACGATGACGAAGACTTCGTAGCGCAGATCGCGTAGGCGAGGATGATAATGACGGAATAGATCGAGACTGGAGCCGATGCGCGTCCCCGTCGCCAGCGGCGCCGTCAATACCCGCTTGCCCAGTTCGATGGCCGCTTTCAGCTGCGCCGCCTTGGCCGGCCCGATGCCGGGCACCTGGCACAATTCATCCAGCCCACGGTTGGAAAGTCCTTGCAGCCCCTCCAACTGGGCAAGAAGTTCCATGGCAACTTCGACCGCCGATGAATCCGGACGGCCCACCCGCAAGAGGATCGCCAGCAACTGGGCATCGGTCAGGGATTCCGACCCTTCCCGAATGAGCCGTTCGCGCGGGCGTTCGCTCTCGGGCCACCGGCTGATTCCGCCTCCCCTGTTTATTGCAGACACCCCGCTCTCCTTAGTAGAAATCACTCA
>SCVQ01000526.1 GCA_004296865.1 Nitrospirota bacterium | reverse complement strand
ACCGAGCGACAGAGTTTCGCGGAGCAGTTCGCGGAACGAGGCCTTGATGACCCCCTTGGCTTTGCGGAAGAATGTCTGGTAGGTTTCCTTCCCCCGAAGCACCTCGTAGTACAGGTCGATGACTTCCTGATAGCGGTGCATGAGGCGGTGACAGAGGCGGGGGACGGTGTACACGATCCGCGCCAGCCTGGACGCCACCCGAAACTCCGCATAGATTTCACGCGCCACCGCCAGCTCATAATCGAGCAAGGTCCGGCGTCGATCGTGGAACGTGCCCAGCACGCTGGCCGCCGCAATCTGGCCGGATCGCACCGCGTAATAAATGCCCTCCCCGAACAGCGGGTCCACGAGGTGTCCGGCATCGCCGACCAGAAGCGCACGGTGCTGGACCAGTCCTGTCCGGGACGCCTCGGCGCTATTGAAGAGCGGCAGCGGGTGGCCGATCGGCCGCGGCACCGACAAGCTGGCCAGCCCCTTTTCATCGCGCACGAATCGATCGAACACGCCCTTCGGACTGGTCGGCCGGCCGCGAAACTCCGCCACGCCGATCGAGAGACGTTCTTTCTTGGGGAAAATCCAGGCGTAGCCCCTCTGCGTCGCTCCCAGGTCGATGAGCACCTTGCCTTCGCCGGGATACACCGGGGCCTGCCCGATTCCGATCTCGCTTTCCAGCGTCGGCATCCGATGCAGACGCCGGCCGGGAAAGAGCCGTTGCGCCACAAGACTGTTCGCGCCATCCGCCCCGATCAGCACCTTCGTCCGGTACCGTCCCTGATCGGTGGTCACTTCCACCCCGTCGGGCAGCTGGAGAAAGCTGACCGCCTGCTCCTCCTCATGCACTTCGGTGCCGGCCCGGCGGGCCTTCTCGACCAATAAGTAATCGAACCGGTCCCGCATGACCATGTAGGCAATCGGCGATGGGGACTCGATAAAAAACGGGTCCTGGCCTCCATAGGTGAACTGGACTCCGTACACGGTGTGTTCCACGACCGTTTTAAAATCGGCGTCCAGGATGCTGTCGATGCGGACCGACAGACCTCCGCCGCAGACCTTGTAGCGAGGATGCGATTGCTTATCGAGGCCAAGCACGGACATGCCGGCGCGGCTGAGCTCGTAGGCCGCGGTGGCGCCGGCCGGCCCCATGCCCACGATGAGCACGTCGTATGATTTTCCGTCGGGTACCGTCTGCATCGTTATTGGCCCACGTACCATCCGATCCCATATCGTTCCAGGAAGCTTGTAATCATGGTCAGCGAGTTGGCGTAGATCATCACACCAACCACCACCAAAAACGCGCCGCTCACAGCCGTCACGCCCCACAGATAGGCGCGCACCTGTTTGAAATACCCGAGGAAACGATCCACACCCAAGGCGGTCAGAAACAGCGGCAGCCCCAGCCCGAGGGAATAGGAAGTGAGGAGCGCGATCCCGTCCGTCAAGGCGTCGCTCGTGCTGGCATAGAGCAAAATGGTTCCCAGCACAGGGCCCACGCAGGGGGTCCAGCCTGCCGCAAAGGCCACGCCGATGAGGAACGACCCCAGGTAGCCAGCCGGCCGGCTCTTGAAGTGGAGCCGCTTTTCGGTCTGCAGGAAGTTGAGTTTCAGCACCCCCAGCAGGTACAGCCCGAAGATCACGATCAGGAGCCCGCCGATTTTTCGCAGATGTTCCTGATACGTGATCAGCACCTGCCCGATCAGGCTGGCCGAGGCTCCGAAGGCCACAAACACGCAAGAGAACCCGGCAATGAACAGGAGGGAATTGACGATGATCGGCGTCCGAAACCGCTGCCGTTCCGCGGCATCAGCCAATTGATCCAGCGACAAGCCGGTAATGTAGGAGATGTAGGACGGGACCAACGGCAACACGCAAGGGGACACGAACGACAACAGTCCGGCCGAAAAGGCCGCCACGAGGGAGATCTGGTGGATGGATTCGGTCATCGTCCGCTCTACGGCGCCTGCATGAGTGTGCGGATGAGCTGCCGCCCTTCCGGACTTTGCCAATCCCTGGCCCCGAAGATCCGATGCGTGATGATCCCGTGCCGATCCACCAGAAACGTCATCGGCAACGTTCTGGCTCCATAGGCCACCCCCACGCGGAAGTCCGAATCATGCAGGATCGGAAACGTCAGCCCGATCTCGTCCCGAAACGGCCGGGTCACCGCCGCACCCTGCTGATCGGTCGAGACCGCCAGGATCTCGAAGCCCTTCCGGTCGAATTCCCGGTAGAGCTGCTCCATGCCGGGCATCTCGACGCGGCAGGGTCCGCACCAGGTCGCCCAGAAGTTGATGAGCACCACCTTGCCCCGGTAGTCCGACAACGCGATCGGCGTGCCGCTCAGGTCCCGGAGCTGAAAGTTCGGCGCGACGGACCCCACCCTGAGCCCTGGTCGTTCCTGTCTCTGCGCCTGGACCGGTAGCGGATCGGATGCGGGTCCTAAAGCCGAATCGCCGGGAGCGGCATCGCAACCGACCGCCAGCACGGATGTCCCAAGCACGCCCATCCGCACCATGCCGAAGAGACGCTCGCTCATCATCGTGTCGCGCCCCTCACAAAGCCGGAGGCGCGCCCTGCGCGGATTTGGCCCCGGCTTTCAGCAACCCCGCGATGGTCTGCAGGTTGTCGAGGATGGTCCAATCCTTGGGCCCGATGACTTTTTCACGGAGAATGCCCTGTTGGTCGATGATGTAGGTCTCGGGCACCCCCATCAACTTATAGCGTTTGTCCGTCTGCCCCCACGAATCCACCAGCACGGGGAACGTCAGCCCCAGGCTCTTGACGAAGGGCGGAATGTCTTTTTTCGTCGTGACCCGGTCGATGCTGACCGCCAGCACGACAAACCCGTCCCGCTCGAAGTTCTTGTAGAGGACCTCCATGGAGGGCATCTCCTCGCGGCAGGGCTTGCACCAGGTCGCCCAAAAATTGAGAAAGACCACCTTCCCGCGGAAATCAGACAGGCGGAGGGTTTTCTTCTCATCCACGTCGGGGAGTTCAAAATCCGGTGCCACCTTCCCCACCGTGAGCGGCTCGTACTTCGCGCTCTGCATCCAGACCACGCCGAAGGCGACGGCCAGGATGGCGATCGCCGCAAGGCCGATGACCATCCGTGATGCCGTTTTCGGTCTCACCGCTTGTTCTTCCGTCGATTGTGCAGCCATATCTCTTAACTAAGAACGTATCTCGTATCTCGTCGCTCGTATCTCGCGACCGAAACGTCTTCGACTGTCCTGCGAACAACGCACAACGAGATACGAACGACGTTTTTCATGCATAGG
>SCVQ01000525.1 GCA_004296865.1 Nitrospirota bacterium | reverse complement strand
GGCTTTATCTCGGCACGACCAGCGGCGAGGTCTGGGCGAGTCGCACCGGCGGCGCAAGTTGGACCTGCCTGGCCCGGCACCTGCCGGAAATTTACTCCGTGGAAGCGGCGGAGCTCTGACCGTGACCGTTCACATCCCCGGTGCGCTTCGCTCGTATACCAAGCAGAAGAGCGAAGTGGAGGCCGAAGGCCGGACCCTGAGCGAGGTCCTGTCGTCATTGGATCGTCGTCATCCCGGCCTTCGCTTTCGCATCGTTACCGAACAGGACACGATTCGAGCGCACATCAGGATCTTCATCAATGAAGAACAGACGCGGGATTTGTCTGCCGCGCTTCGACCTGGCGATCAGATCCATATCATCTGCGCCTTGAGCGGCGGGTAACGGACACCGCTCTCTAGAGGAGGGCTTGCGCATGCAGAAACCACTCATCCTCGGCGGGCTGCTCGGCGGCCTTGTGCTCTTTGCCTGGGGCGCGATTTCCTATATGGCTCTTCCCTGGCACCGCATGGCGCTGGAGAAGTTCACCGACGAAGCGGTCGTCGCGCAGACATTGACGGCGAACGCGAGCGTCTCGGGCATGTACATCCTGCCGAATCCACACAAGCACGAACCCGGGCTGACCGACGCTCAGCGGCAAGCTGCCGAAGACGATGGGATGAAGCGGATGATGCAAGGGCCGTTCATGTTCGCCTCCGTGAGCCTTGGCGGCACGCGCGACATGGGCCAGGCATTGCTGCTCAATGTGCTGAGCGACATCCTGGCTGCCGCGCTCGCGACCTGGCTGCTGCTCCAGACCGCGAACCTGAGCTATTGGTGCCGGGTCGGCTTTGTCGTCGTCGTGGCGCTGACCACCGGCGTGGTCGCCCATGTCCCCTACCGGATCTGGTGGAGATTTTCGACGAGCTTTACGCTCGTCGAGTTCGCCGATCTGCTCATTGGCTGGACGCTGGCCGGCCTAGTGCTGGCGAAAGTGACATCCGTCCACAGCAGACCGATGACATGAAGCAGGACTCCTTCAAAGACTTCGTCCTGGATCAACTGGACGACTTGCGCGGCGTCAGCTGCCGTGCCATGTTCGGCGGGCACGGCCTGTACCAGCGCGAGACCTTTTTCGGGATCATCCACAAGGGACGCCTCTATTTCAAAACTGACGAGGCTAGTCGGAAGGATTACCACGAGCGAGCCATGACATCCTTCCAGCCCAATGCCAAGCAGACGCTCAAGAACTATTACGAAGTGCCGGTTGACATCATCGAGGATCAGGAGCAGCTTACGGCTTGGGCAGAACGAGCCGCACAGTCCTCCCCATGATGACGCGCACGATCATCTCTTTGACGATCACCCTGAGCCTCGCGCTGGCCACTGCAGGCTGCGACTACGTGGCGATCCGCTCAGCGCCTGACAAGACCGCCAATCCCGCCACCACGCCCCTGTCCGACCAAGCCAAGCAGACCTTCTGGAATGCCCTGCATGGAGGCCGCTACGAAGACGCGCCGGAAGCGCTTCGGCTGCTCACCGCCGCCTATCTGGAGAATCCCCGCCAGCCTGAGATCAGCCTGCTCCTGGCCCATGCCCACCTCTGGACAATCGCGGAACGGTCCCGCAACGAAGCCTTAGACCCACAGATCACGGACCACGCCCTCCTGGCCGAGAAGTATTTCACGGAGGCTTTCCGGTTGCATCCAACGGACCACCGGATTCCCGGCTGGCTGGGCGGCGTCAAGCTGGCCTTGGGCCAGATCCACCAGGACGAGCGGCTGACCCGTGAGGGGTACTTCATGCTCCATGACGCCATCCGGGCCTTCCCGGAGTTCAACTATTTCAGCGCCGGCTACGTGATGAGCAGCAAGCCGAGGGACGACGACAAGTTCCAGGAAGCCTTGGACGATATCTGGAAGAACCTGGACCTTTGCGCCGGGGAAACAATCGATCGAGAGAACCCGGACTACCGGCGGTTTATGGTGCAGGAAACTACGATCGGGCCGAAGCGTGTCTGCTGGAATAGCTGGATCGCCCCCCATATACTTCGAGGGCTTTTTCTTAAACATGGGCGACATGCTGGTCAAACAGGGCAAGGCAGATCAGGCGAAGAAAATTTACGAAACGGCCAAGCTCTCGAAGAGCTACGCTTCCTGGCAGTACAAGTCGATCCTGGAAGCGCGTCTGGCGCAAGCCGAGCAGCGGGCCCAGCAGTTCACGGCCGTCGATCCCAAGCAAGGGCCGGAGATCATGTTCAACTCGTCCCATTCCTGCACCGCCTGCCATGCGCAATGAGGAACCACCAGGCCTCTGGACCATCGGCCATTCGACGCGACCCATCGAGGTGTTTTTGACACTCCTGGAGACGCACGGCATCCGGCTCCTGATCGACGTCCGCACCACTCCCTATTCCCGCCACAATCCCCAGTTCAACAGCGACAGGCTCGCCGACAGCCTGGCAAAGGCCAGCTTCCAATACAAGCATCTGCCGGCCTTGGGAGGGCGGCGGAAAAGCCGGCCCGACTCGGTCAATCTGGGATGGCGCAATGCCAGCTTTCGAGGCTATGCCGATTACAT
>SCVQ01000524.1 GCA_004296865.1 Nitrospirota bacterium | reverse complement strand
GGCCCTGGCCTCTGAACGCCTGCGGGTCCCTGCCCTCACGACCGGCCAGAAACTGCTCCCAGCCAGGCCCCCAGATCCTCAGACCGGGCAGCCTATGGGGCGGCTGTGAGCCTGATCGGGGTGTACACCGAGTCGCGGGCCCGGATCGTGGAAGCTCTCTGCGGCGTGCCCGGTCTGAGGATCTGGGGGCCTGGCTGGGAGCAGTTTCTGGCCGGTCGTGAGGGCAGGGACCCGCAGGCGTTCAGAGGCCAGGGCCTATCACCGGCGGACGCCTGCAAGGTCTACAACGCCAGCCTCGTGAACTTGAATACGCACCATCATCAGTCACGCGACGCCGGCGTGAACACCCGGGCCTTCGAGATCCTGGCGGCTGGTGCATTCGAGCTGACCGACCACGTGCCGGGGATGGAGGCGTTCCTGGATCCCGGGCGCGAGGTTGCGGTGTACCGCACGTCCGAGGAAGCTACCGAGTTGGCACGGTACTATGCGAAGGCGGACGAGGAGCGCCGGCGCCTGGCCGGGGCCGGCCACAAACGTGTGCTGGCCGAGCACACCTATCGCCATCGCATGCAAACTCTGCTGGACGCGGTGGTCCGATGATCCGGGAAGCCCAGAACATTGTCTGCCTCTCGACCATCGACTGGGACTTCGTCTGGCAGGGGCATCAGGAGATCATGTCCACGCTTGCCCGGGAGGGGCACCGCGTTCTCTTCATCGAAAATACGGGTGTCCGCAACGTCACCCTGCAGGATCTTCCGCGGCTCAGGAACCGTCTGCTGAACTGGCGCAGCGGGACCAGAGGCATCCGCAAGGTGATGGACAACGTCTACGTCTACGCCCCGTTGGTCCTGCCCTTCCCCTATTCGAGCGTCGCTCAAGCCGTCAACAGGGGCCTGATGCACTGGACGCTCCGGAGCTGGATCGCGAGCATGCGGTTCGACAGTCCGATCATCTGGACCTGGCTGCCGACCGCGCTGACGCTGGAGCTCATCCGGACTCTGGACGCCCAGCTCGTCGTCTACTACTGTTGCGACGACTTCCAGGCCAGCTCCTCCGGGAGCCGGCGCATTCGGGAGACCGAGGATGTCCTGCTCCGCAAGGCGGATCTGGTCTTCGCCCATTCCAAGGCGATTTTCGATCGGTGCCGCCGGTTCACGGACCAGGTCCACGTGTTCCAGTACGGATTCAACCGGGACATCTTCATGCGCAGCCAGGGCCCGATGCCGGCGGATCTGGCGCTCATCGCGCATCCCATCATCGGCTACATCGGCGGTGTCCACAAGCATGTGGATCAGGTTCTGCTTGAGAAGGTGGTGACGGCGCATCCCGACAAGTCGTTGGTGCTGGTGGGGCCATTGCAGACGGAGGCGGACCGTCTGGCGAAACAGCCGAACGTGCATTTCCTCGGGCAGAAGCCGTACGAGGAACTCCCGGCCTATATCCGGCAGTTCGATGTGTGCGTGATCCCCTATGAGCTGAACGAGTATACCCGCAGCGTCTATCCGACCAAGCTGAACGAGTACCTGATCATGGGGAAACCTGTCGTCTCCACCAAGCTGTCCGAGGTGGAGTATTTCAACCAGTGTCATCAGGGAATTGTGGCCGTGGCCGAGGGGCGGGAGGCATTCGTCCGGCGGATCGGCGAGGAGCTGCGGGCTGGTTCTCCTGATGATGGTCGGGCTATGGGTGGTCGCGAGGTACGGCGATGTAGCGACGCGACATATGGCCTGGATTCTGTTGTCGGTGCCGGTTCTGGTCGCGGCGATTCACAGTCTGAATTGCGTCGAGGGCCGCCACCGCGTCCTGGTGATGCCGATCCTTCTGATCTTTGCCGTCGAGGGCCTCGCAAAGCTGGGTAAGTTGCCGGCCTTGGGCTTCTTGTCTCGTCCGGCTTAGCGATAGGCGCTGTCCCTCCCTTGATGGCTTCTATCCACGAACAAGGTAGGTTTGATGAAGTTTAGACTGGTGGAATTGTTGCAATGTGTGCGATGTCAGGGGCCGCTCGATGTCGCTGCAGATAAGTCTTCTCTGCGTGCGATCAGCTCGGGAGAGTCCTTTTCCTGCCGCCAATATTGCGGTCGGCATCACACTACCGTGATGCCTAGTTCAGCAGACTGTGCCGACTGTAATAAGACTGACATCGAGTCCGGCTTCTTAAAGTGCCGAGCTTGTGGCCATACGTATCGCATTGTGGATTCGATCCCCTGGCTGGTTGACGAGGCCTTAGAGCAGTCTGATCGCCGGTTGTCGGGGACCGTTGCGCTATATAGCCACCTCTGGACCGACTTTGCCCCGGCGGCCCTCTCTGGTAAGACTCACCTGGATGAGGTTGAAGGGACGCTGGGCGAGTCTGTGGTTCAGGGGCGAATCGGTCTGGATGCGGGGTCCGGGAGCGGCGAGGACACCCTTGCGATGGCATCCCGGCATCCTTGCACGGAGATTGTCAGCCTGGACATCAGCAAGGGGGTATACGAGATACGACGACGAACCGCCGAGTTGCCCAATGTGCACGTTGTGCGGGCTTCTGTCCTCTCGATTCCTCTGAAGCCCAACCTCTGTGATTTCGTCTATTCCTTTGGGGTCCTCCATCACACGACCAATCCCAAACGCGGATTACAGGAAATTGTCAGGGTCCTGAAGGCCGGCGGGCCAACCTTTCTCTATCTCTATGAGGACCACGAAGATAATCCCTGGAAGGCGTTCCCGCTGAAGCTGGTGACTGCGCTGAGGCAGGTAACGACCAGAATGAACCCGAAATTGTTGAGCGCCGCATGCTACGTCCTCTCTCCGTTCGTCGTCCTGGTCTTCTCTCTTCCCGCGAAGCTGCTGGGAAAGTTCAGGTGGACCAG
>SCVQ01000523.1 GCA_004296865.1 Nitrospirota bacterium | reverse complement strand
GAAGTGGTGATCGGCGACCGTGTCGTGGAGCGGATCCAGATGTTTTACAGCGGCGCCAAGAGCCATTTCGAGGCGCCGTTTTTCGTGCCGAACCGGCCTGACGCGCCAGACGGCATTACGCTCCGCGTGGTGGCGGCGGACGGCGGCGGCGGGAACTTCGGGATGGGCGAAGCTGCCTACCCGGTCCTCACGGAACGCCTGAAGCCGGCACGGAAGAATTAATTCATTGACGATTGCATCATTGATCCAATGAAACAACGACTCAATGAACCAATAACGAATATGAACCCGAAGCAAAAGCAGTTCTCGATCTGGTACATCTTCATCGCCCTCTGGGCCTTGATGCTCTTTCAGATCTTCGTCACGCCCTACTTCAACCCCACCGAGATCCCCTACAGCGAGTTCAAGGCGGCGATCGCGGCCGGCAACGTGGAGGAGGTGTCGGTCTCCCCCGCCGTGATCCACGGGCGCATGAAGGCGGACCACGCCAAGGAAGGCCGCACGTTCGATACAATCCGCGTGGAGGACCCGAACCTGGTCCGCGACCTGGAAGCGCAGCACGTCAAGGTCACCGGCGTGATCGAGAGCACCCTCGTGCGCGACGTGCTCTCCTGGGTCGTCCCAATCGCCCTCTTCGCCGGTTTCTGGCTCTTTCTCCTCCGCCGCATGGGGCAAGGCCAGGGCGGATTCATGACGGTCGGCCGCAGCAAGGCCAAGGTCTATATGGAGAAAGAGGTCAAGGTCAGCTTTGCGGACGTCGCCGGGGTGGACGAGGCCAAGCAGGAGTTGCAGGAAGTCATCGAGTTTTTGAAAACCCCCGAGAAATTCACCAGGCTGGGCGGCAAGATTCCCAAGGGGATCCTGCTGGTCGGCCCGTCCGGCACCGGCAAGACGCTCCTGGCGAAGGCGGTGGCCGGCGAAGCCGGCGTCCCGTTTTTTTCGACCAGCGGCTCGGAATTCGTGGAGATGTTCGTGGGGGTGGGCGCGGCGCGGGTGCGGGACCTCTTCCTCCAGGCCAAGGAGATGGCGCCTTGCATCATCTTCATCGACGAGCTGGACGCGCTCGGCAAGGCCCGCGGCGTCGGCCCGATGGCCCACGAGGAGCGGGAGCAGACCTTGAATCAATTGCTCGTCGAAATGGATGGCTTCGATCCGAGAGTCGGCGTCATCCTCATGGCCGCCACCAACCGTCCCGAGATCCTCGATCCGGCCCTGCTGCGGGCCGGCCGCTTCGATCGCCACGTCCTGGTAGACCGGCCGGACAAGATCGGCCGGCTGGAGATCCTGAAAATCCATGCACGCAGCATCCCGCTGGCCGCTGAAACGGACCTCGACGTCATCGCCGCCATGACACCCGGCTTCGTCGGCGCCGATCTGGCCAACCTCATCAACGAAGCGGCACTCCTGGCCGTGCGGCGGAACAAAGACGTGGTCGGGCTGTCCGAACTGCAGGAAGCGGTGGAGCGGATCATCGCCGGCCTGGAGAAAAAGAACCGGATCTTGAACCCCGCTGAAAAAGAGCGGGTCGCGCACCACGAAGTCGGCCATGCCTTGATGGCCCTGTCGATCCCCGGGGCCGACACGGTGCAAAAAATATCGATCATTCCACGCGGGATCGCCGCGCTGGGCTATACGTTGCAATTGCCCACCGAAGACCGCTTCCTGATGACCAAATCGGAATTGGAAAACAAAATCGCCGTCTTATTGGGTGGACGGGTCGCCGAAGAAGTCATTTATCGGGAAGTCTCGACCGGCGCGCAGGACGATCTATTGAAAGCTACCGATATCGCCAAGAGCATGGTCAAGGTCTACGGTATGAGCGACAAGCTGGGACAGATCAGCTTCGACCGGGACCGCCAGCCGCTGTTCCTCCAGACCGGCCAGCCGCAGACGCCGGGCGACTACAGCGAGGAGACCTCGCGCGAGATCGACTGCGAAATCCGCCGGATCATCGACGAGCAATACGCGCGCGTGCGCACCCTCTTGCACTCGCAACAGCACATCCTGCGCGAGGCGGCCACGGTGCTGTTGGGCAAAGAAACCATCACCGGCGAAGAGCTGAAGGCCATCATCGCCCAGACCGGAGCCCGCTCATGACGCCCCACATCGACGACCGCAGACGCTGCGTCCTGTTCGATCTGGACGGCACCCTCATCAACACCTGGCACCTCTACATGGAGTCGTTCCGGCTCACGCTGGAGCCGGTCTTCGGGCGCAGGCTCACCGACCAGGAAATCCTGGACCTCCACCCCCAGGCCGAGCGCCGCCTCCTGCTCAGTCTGGTCGAGGAAGCGGAGTTCACCCCCGCCTTCGACCGGTTTCTGACCCACTACTCGTCGCTGCACGACAGGCTCTTCGGCGGCCCCTATGACGGCGTGCTGGACATGCTCCAGCAACTCCACGGACAGGGCTACCTGCTGGGCATCGTGACCGGGAAAAGCCGGGAGGCCTGGCGCATCACTTCTGCCAGGATGGAGGCCCAGGGGTTCGAGCAGTTCTTCGACGTCGTGTTGACGGACGACGATGTTCAGACCCCCAAACCAAATCCGGAAGGGATTCTGGCGGCGCTTGACGCGCTGGAGGTCGAGCCGGCCCAGGCCTTCTTCCTGGGTGACTCGGAGCTGGATGCACAAGCGGCGGCAGAAGCCGGCCTTCCTTTCGGCGCCGCCCTCTGGGCGAAGGACTCCGACGACTGCGGACTCTTCGCTTCCGCCGCGAGGACGACTAGGACTGACGGCGCCACCGACTTCCCCTCCCCGGCTTCGGTCATGACCCTCTTCCAAACCATCCAGGCCCTTCCGACACTTCGCAAGCAGGGCGGCATTTCCTTAAGCCCATAAGAAAGGAGTAGGCCATGCAAGAGCGAATGCTCCTGAGTCTTCGGTCCAGGTCAACACCCCTCCACGCCGGCAGGAAGCTTGCGCCAAAGGCAGCCTTACTCCTGCTCGCGGGCCTGCTGACTGGCTGCACCGAAAACCTACCCTACTTCATCGCCGTCGGTGACGCGGGACCGGCCGATCCCTGCGCGCTCCCCCTGCACGAAGTAGTCGCTCATACCCTTGCCCAGGATCACCTGAACGTGAAACCCTTGGAAGCCGTGCGGGAGACCATGAAGAACGTCCAGACCACGTTCGAGAAGGAACTGGCTGAGCGCGTAACCAAGCTGGAGGGGCGATGCACGGACCACACGGCCCGAACGATTCCTGGCATCGAAAGCGTCGCCTCAAAATGGCTCAAGGTCTACTCCTACCAATCAACAAACCCGGACCAGGACCTGACGCAGCTGGAAGAGTTCGTGCTCTCCGCACGGCTCGTGAAAACCCTGGCCACCGAAGATATCAAACCTGACGAAGAACCCAACGATACCCAGTCCCTCGTCGAGGATGTGGACGACAAACGGTCTCAATGGTGCGGGCGTCCGCCCAAGCCAAAGTGGGACCCTCAACCAGCCCCCATCCCCACGGACTGTCAGAAGCGCCGGGCGCTTTACAAGGTCATCCCCTACCCGGAGAACCTCTACGAAACGCTCTTGCAACAGACCCGCACCATCACAGACCGCAACCGACGCCTGCTCGTGCTCGGCTATGAAATCCCCTGGGATGCGGACAAGACCTTGATCCGTTACGGGGTCACCTTTTACTTTGAGGACCAGCCTCCCTCAGAAAACCAGCCGGCCAAGACACTCTTCCTAGGGCACGACCTTCTCTACGCCAGTGAAGGAACGCCGAAACCCTATCTCGCTAACAGGACGGCTCCCGAGAAAACGACCACCACCACGCCTTGGACGAAAAACTGGTGGAACATCACCGGCTATCCATTCTCGGTCATTATCGGGGTCAAGAACGCGGCCTTCGAGGTGGCCAAAGTCCCGTTCAGCCTGATCGCCGGCGCCCTGGTCGGGCGAGATGGGTGGAATTATCCCGTGCAAAACTTCGTCACCGCCGGCAACGCCCTTGAGGTGGAACTCTTCTCGGAAACGAGGGGCGGAGCGCTCCATGGGCTCTATCGGCTGTTCACTGACATCCCCCTCGTTGGTCAGATTTTCCAGTACAATTCCAGCGCAGACCGTTCCGAGCCTGACCAGCTGCCGGTGGACGTGCGGAAAAAAATCTTCCTCTCTCGCGGCATCTATGGGGGCAACAAGTGGGGCCAGGACACGGGCCTCTGGGTGGCAGCGGCAAAGCAGGACTACCCCGACTATGACGTCTACAGCCCCCCTTACCGCCACGGCACCGTCGTCGATGTCGTCTGGTCCATGTTCAACCTGTCGCACGGACCCGCGTACAACGAGGCCCAGTACGTGATGGACCACGCCGGCTATCAAGACCGCATTTATCTCGCTGGGCACAGCGGTGGAGTTCAACGGAGTGCGGCAGCCTCACGGATCCTCTGGGATCACGGGTACCCCGTCCGAAAGATAGTGGGCATCGCCGGCCCCAGCATTGGGCAGGCCTTCGTGGACCCACGCTATCCCGACGCCTTCCGCGTCTATTTGAACACGGCCTCCGGCGCCAACCAGGACATCGTGTCCAAGGTCGGGGTAGTGGCGGGCACATTCACGACTGTCTTGGACTATGCGACGATCGTTCCGCTGAAGTACGTGGTCGGCGGCCTATGCTGCTTTATGAACAACGCCTGGCGCGACACTGTCTACAAATATGCTGACCGGCTGGGGAGCACCAACGCCACGATCATCCAGGTGGACCGGAAACCATCCAGCCAGCACCAGACCCCCTTCCGCCAGTCGCTCACAGACCGGCTGGTCTTCGACGCCTACGTCCGCAGCGAATTTGCCACGGCATTTCGAGAGGATTTAGAACGGCCGGGGGAGCCGGAACTGAAGAAGGATGAGCCGCCCAACGCGATCCCCTGGAAGCGATGAGGAAGACTCGGCGG
>SCVQ01000522.1 GCA_004296865.1 Nitrospirota bacterium | reverse complement strand
TGTCCAGGAGGATCACGTCGGCGGCGCCTTGAAGGGCTTCCCGCACTTGATCGAGGGACTGGACTTCGACGCTGATCCGGAGCCCATGCGGCGCGTGCTTGCGAGCGAGCACACAGGCTTGGGCGATACCGATGTGCCGGCCTTGCAACAACAACAGGTGGTTGTCCTTGATCAAGATGCCGTCGCCCAGGGAGTGCCGATGGTTCTGCCCTCCGCCCAACGTCACGGCCCATTTCTGCAAGGTGCGCAGCCCGGGAGTGGTTTTGCGCGTATCCAAGATCGTGGCGTGACTGCCGCGGACCGCATGGCAAAACCGCCCGGTCAATGTGGCGATGCCGGAGAGGTGCTGGAGGAAGTTCAAGGCCACTCGTTCTGCCATCAGGAGCGAACGGGCGTCGCCGTGAACCGTGAGCACAGTCTGGCCTTTCGTGACCGGGGTCCCATCTGCGAGCGCCCGGATGACTCGCACCGTCGGATCCACCACAGTGAAGACTTCCCGCGCCACGGCAATCCCGGCCAGGACGAGCGTCTGATGCGCCGTCACGGTCCCGTGGGCGGGGATCGGCTTGGGGAAGAGGGCGGCGGTCGTCACATCGCCTAGGGCGAGGTCCTCGTCCAGGGCTCGCCGGACGACCGTCCGAATCTGGTCGGCAGAGGGGAGGGGCATCTATTCCTTGGCGGGCATCATGGTGCGCAACTGCTGTTCGCTGCTGCCGAGTAAGCGGCTTTCCTGCTGAAGGATTCTGACGCGGTCGCGGTGTTCGTGAATGACTTCAGGAGGAGCTTTTGACGTGAACTCGACATTGCCGAGCTTGGCTTCGAGCCGTTTCGTTTCCTGCTGATTGTCTTTGTGCTGTTTCTGAATTTTCTGGAGCAGGCTCTCAAAATCAACCTCTCCCTCGACGACCAACCCCGCCGAGATCCCTTCCGTTACCAGACGAAGCACGTTGTCGGTCGGCCATGTTTCGATGGCGGTCAGATGCACCGTGCCGCGACTGAGGTGTTCGATGGAGGGGCGGAGTTGTTGCAAGCCTGCGAAGTGGTCCTCCCGTACAGCCGCCCCGTAGAGGGTGACTTTCTTGCCCGGTTGATAATTGAGCAAGGCCCGTCCGGTTCTCACCGTCGTCACAAACTGTTCCAGTGTTGCAAAGGCAGCCTCGGCGTCCTTGGATTCCCAGTCGGGGGTCGGATTGGGGTAGGGTTGGGTGACGATGCTGTCGCCATCGTGCGGGACGGTCTGCCAGATTTCCTCCGAGACGAAAGGCATGAAGGGGTGGAGCAAGCGCAGCAGCGTTTCGAACGACTCAAGGAGGGTCTGACGGGTTCGGTTCGCCTCGGGCGACTCCTTGTCTTGGAGCGAGGGCTTTGCCAATTCCAGGTACCAGTCGCAGTACTCGTGCCAGATGAATTGGTACAACTGGCTGGCCGCCTGGTCGAACCGATACTGCTCCAGGGCTGTGTTGACGGCCCGGATCGTATGGTTCAGGCGGCTCATGATCCAGCGGTCGGCGAAGGATCGTTCCTTGAGCGGGACGTGGTCGTGCGGACCGTCCAGGTGCATCAAGATGAACCGGGCGGCGTTCCAGATCTTGTTCGCGAAATTGCGATACCCCTCGATGCGTTCCTCGGCCAGCTTGATGTCGCGGCCCGGCGAGGCCATGGACGCCAGCGTGAACCGCAGGGCGTCGGTGCCGTACCGGTCCATCACACTCAGCGGATCGATCACGTTGCCTTTGGACTTGCTCATCTTCTGCCCTTCGGCGTCCCGCACCAGCGCGTGGATGTACACGTCGCGGAAAGGCACCTCGCCCGTGAACTTGAGCCCCATCATGATCATGCGGGCCACCCAAAAGAACAGAATGTCCAGGCCCGTCACGAGGGTCGAGGTGGGATAGAAGGTCTTGAGTTCCGGCGTCTGTTCCGGCCAGCCCAGGGTTGAGAAAGGCCAGAGGGCGGAGGAAAACCAGGTGTCCAGCACATCGGGGTCCTGGAAGAAGTCGTTCCCGCCGCAGGCCGGACAACGAGTCGGTTCGACCCTGGAGACGAGGGGAGTGGCATTCGAGAGGATGGTGATTCGCTTGCGGGACGCCTTCGGCAAGGTCTGGGCTTCCGTTGTGGACATGCCCTCGTGGGCGGTCTCCAGGATCGCGTCCGCATTGCAGGGCCGGCAGTACCAGGCCGGGATCTGATGCCCCCACCAAATCTGACGGGAAATGCACCAGTCCTTGATGTCGCGCATCCAGCCGAGGTAGTTGTTGGTCCACGCTTCCGGGATCAGCCGGACGCGCCCGTCTTCCACGGCCTTGATGGCCGGCTCGGCCAGCGGCTTGATCTTGACGAACCACTGTGGCGAGAGGTAGGGCTCGACGACGGTCTTGCACCGGTAGCATTTGCCCAGCGCCATCTTGTGGGCTTCGACCTTGGCAAGGAGGCCGCGTTCCTGGAGCTTCTGTTCGATCTTCGGTCTCGCCTGGTTGACGCGGAGCAGTTCGATGGCCTCGATGATTTCTCGGTCGACGAGGGCGGCTCGCAGCCCCACGGGGTCCAAACGGGCCTGGTGATCGAGGATCGCCAGGCGCGGGAGCCGGTGTCGTTCGCCGGCTTCGAAGTCGTTGAAGTCGTGCGCCGGCGTGATCTTGACCGCCCCGGTCCCGAATTCGCGATCCACTAGGATCGAGTCCCCGACGATCGGAATCTCCCGGCTGGTGAGGGGGAGGCGCACGGACTTGCCGATGAGGGCCGCATGGCGAGGGTCTTCCGGGTGGACGGCTATGGCGGTGTCCCCCAGCAGCGTCTCCGGCCTGGTTGTGGCGACGACGAGGAACGTGGCGGGGTCGTCGGCCAAGGGATAACGGATATGGTACAGCTTGCCCGGCTGGTCTTCATGTTCGACCTCGATGTCGGACAGAGCCGTCAGGCAGCGAGGGCACCAGTTGATCAGCCGCTCGCCCCGGTAGATGAGCCCCTCCTCGTGGAGACGGACAAAGACCTCGCGGACGGCCTTGGAGAGCCCCTCGTCCATCGTAAACCGGAGACGATCCCAGTCGCAGGAGGCGCCCAGTCGCTTCAGTTGCTGGATGATTGTTCCGCCGGACTGGGCTTTCCAGTCCCAGACCCGCTTGATGAACGCGTCCCGTCCCAGCGCCTCGCGCGTGGTCCCTTCCGACATGAGCTGCCGCTCCACCACGTTCTGCGTGGCGATGCCGGCGTGGTCCGTGCCGGGCATCCAGAGGGTGTTGCGTCCCTGCATGCGCCGCCAGCGGATCAGGATGTCCTGCAGGGAGTTGTTCAGCGCGTGGCCGACGTGAAGGGAGCCGGTGATGTTGGGCGGAGGGATGACGATCGTGTACGGCTGCTGCGGGTGCTGCGGGGAGGCGTGAAAATAGCCCCGATCGATCCAGAACCGGTACCACCGTTCTTCGACCTGCTTGGGCTCATACGTTTTCTCGAGTTGTCGGAGCGCCATGTTCGATTGTTCGCCTTTGCGCTGAACCGGGCGCATCTTAACACGCGGCCTTGAGGCCAGCAAGAAGAGCACGTGAGGAGTGAGGCGTAAGGAGCAAGGCGAAAAGGCCTGGCCGGCTCAAATGTCTCCGTCACCTCACGCCTCACGATTCACGCTTCCGCCTCACGGCACGGCCGGCTGCTTGTGCGAGGAAGAGAGATATGCTATACAGGCTCGCGAAGCGGGCGTTACATAAAAGGAGATCAATCAGCATGGCGCGTGGACGTGAAAAAGATCGGAAGACTCGCAAGAAACA
Source organism: Nitrospirota bacterium (assembly GCA_004296865.1). GTDB lineage: Bacteria > Nitrospirota > Nitrospiria > Nitrospirales > Nitrospiraceae > SCVQ01. Next base: position 3,253 of record SCVQ01000522.1, on the reverse strand, counting down.
TCGGAAGAACGTCGAGCGTGTGAAAGCGTTGGCCAAGAGCAAGCGTACGAAGCGCAAAAAGTAGACGGGGATCGATCGGCCCGCCACGGTTCCTCTCCGCCTTGTCTCCGTGACAGTAAAGCACCCCGCTTCCTTCACATGTGTGGTTTGAACGTCCCGTTCGACGCGTCGAAGGTTCCTCGCTGCTTGTCATCGGGAGGTCCCTGGGCGAGGTTTTTGACTTCATCCGGCCAGGCTCGATACAATTCCAGTTGATTCATGCGCCGAAAGGACGTCGTGGTGGGTACCGTACCGACGCAGAACAGGAGACAAGATGCAGTCCGTCTGCGAGGCCACATCCTGTTATGCCTGCAAGGGTTTCGTGGCAAGGGGTACAGCCAAGACTTTGTCGATAATCTAGCCGGCATTCACCGCGATCTGGCCGAACATCCTGACCGGCGCGTGGAGGTGGTGGATAGAGCGGATGATGTCTGTGGGGCCTGTCCGAATCTGGCGCTGTCAGGTTGTACTCTGAACGGGAAAGGTTCCGAAGCGAGTATCCAGGCCCAAGACCGGCACGTGCTGGACTTGCTTCGCCTCAGGGCGGGAGAATCGGTGCAGTGGGGAGAGGTGCTGGATCGGATCAGGACGTCGCTGACGGGGGACAGTCTTGCGGACATCTGCGGCTCCTGCCGCTGGCTTCCACTGGGCTATTGTCAAGAAGGCATCGAGCGTTTGCGAAAGGAGAAAGCGCTCAGCGATCAGCTTGTAGCTCATAATGAGAAGCTGACAGCCGATGGCTGATTGCTGAAGGCTATTCCGAATGAGCCGAATAAAGGTCGTCTTTTTCGATGCAGCCGGGACCCTGTTCCACGTGAAGGGGTCGGTGGCAGAGGTCTACCTCGCCTATGCGGAGCCTTACGGGGTCCGTCGGACCCCCGAGTTGCTCGAAGCGGTCAACGCGGCGTTCCGCCGGGCCTTCCGCGACGCCCCCCCGCCGATCTTCGCCGTGACGGAGCCGGCCGACATCAAACGTTGCGAGCGGCTCTGGTGGTTCGATGTCGTGCACAATGTGTTCTACCGGGTCGGTATGTTCGAGGGGTTCGACGAGTACTTTGAATCGGTGTTCCAAGCCTTTGCCGGTCCGCAGCATTGGGCACTGTGTGCGGACACGCTGGGCGCCCTCAAAGCATTGAAGGAGGACGGCTATGAACTGGGCATCATTTCAAACTTCGACACGAGGCTGTTTTCCGTGTTGCGGGGTCTCGGCATCGCCGACCTCTTCGATACGGTGACGATTGCCAGTTTGGCGAAGGCGGTCAAGCCGGCGCCTCGAATTTTTCATCTGGCTCTGGACCAACATGCCGTCGATCCTGAGGAGGCCCTGCACGTCGGAGACAGCTTCCGGGACGACGTAGAGGGGGCTCGCAAGGCGGGCCTCGCGGCAGTGCTGATCGACCGTGGACAGGCTTCTGATCGGATCGTGCAGGATGCGACTCCGATGATCCAGACCCTCGACGAACTTCCTCGTCTGCTCGCAACACTGTAATCATCCAACTATCCAACCGACTATCTAACCACCCAACTACGCGCCGACTGTGCGGTCAACACGGCGTGCGATGCGCAGGTTTCCCCCAGTCGATCGGCGGTTTCTCCTGACCGTCGTCCTGTCGGTTCTTCTCCATTGCCGTCGAATCGGTTGAGTCGGCGTCGGTTCCTGCCGGACGTCTTCACGTAACCGGTCCAAACGACCGATAGAGAGGTCCGAGTATAAGGACGAGTATAAGGAAACAGGACGCGCTGGCTGAGGGGTCCTTTCGACAGGGCAGGACCAGCGATCCTCCCGGTCTATTTCAAGTGGGTGAACGGGCTATGCTGGGCAGCAAGGTCTCGTTGGGAGAAGAGCGACGGCGCGTGTTGCTGAACCCGCGTCATTCGTGCCCACAGCGTGCCGCCGACACACAAAAGACGATTGCACCGAGCGGGACGCAGGCTGCTCACGAGCCCGAGTGGGCCGCGTGGCCGGACGAGAAGCTTCTGGACATGCCGCTCTGCGATTTGAAGGTGGACATCGAAGGGAGTCCGGTTGAAGCACCGATTCGGCAACTCTACGGAGAGTTGGAAGCCCATCGCATTATCTTTCGGCCGCATTTTTGGCTGTCGGATGAATGGTTCAGCCCCGATGGAATTCCTGGCGTGGCCATTCCGTTTTACATGGTCCACGAACGTCTGGCGCGACTCGAACTCAAACAGATGTTCGAAGTCGAAGGCGGGACGTCGGAATGGTGCATGCGCATCCTCCGGCACGAGACCGGGCATGCCATCGAGAACGCCTATCACTTGCGGCGTCGCCGGAGCCGGCAGCGGTTGTTCGGCCGATCCTCCATGGCCTATCCCGACTACTACACGCCCAAACCGTACAGCAAGAGCTTTGTGCTGCACCTCGACATGTGGTATGCGCAAAGCCACCCGGATGAGGATTTCGCCGAGACCTTTGCCGTGTGGTTGACGCCGGGCTCCATGTGGCGGGAGCGCTACGCCGGCTGGCCGGCGATCAAAAAGCTCCTGTACATGGACAACCTGATGAAGGACATCGCCGGAACGCCCCCGCCGGTCACGTCGACGCAGACCGTCGATCCGCTTCCGCAGTTGCACAAGAGCCTCCGGACGCATTACGAGGACAAGCGGCGGCATTATGGATTGAGCCACCCGCATTTTTACGACCGGGATCTGAGGCGGCTCTTTTCCGATGCGCCGGCATTCGCGACGAACACGACGGCGGCGAGCTTCCTGTCCCGCCTTCGGAAAGAGATCCGCCGCAAGGTGGCGGGCTGGACGGGGGAATACCAGTACACAATCGATCAGGTGCTGGAAAATATGATCAAGCGCTGCCGCGAACTCAACCTGCGCCTGGCGGTTCCGGAGGACCAGGCGAAGCTGGATTTCACCATACTTCTGACGGTGCAAACGATGAACTTCCTGCACAGCGGCCGTCACCGGGTGGCGTTATAACGATGAAGAAGTTGCGGGTCCTCGCCCTCATGCACGAAGATCTGATCCCGCCCGACGATCCCGGCGGGGTCGATCTGGACTGTGCGGAGTGGAAAACGGAGTACGACGTGGTGTCAACGCTCCGGCGGATGGGGCATGAGGTGCAGCCGCTCGGCGTGCGCGACGACCTGCGAGTGATCGGCAACGCCATCGACGCGAGCAAGCCGCACATCGCCTTCAACCTTCTTGAGGAATTTGACGGGATGGCGGTCTACGATCAGAA
>SCVQ01000521.1 GCA_004296865.1 Nitrospirota bacterium | reverse complement strand
CGCGAGGTCATTCCTTTGTCCAAGCTTGTCGCAACCGGCTTCGACTTTCTGATCGGGCTGGCCGTGCTGGTTCTGCTTCTGATCGCGTATCAGGCTCCGGTCACGGCCACCTGGGCTGCGGTTCCCGGCATCGTGGCGGTTCAGATCATGTTTACGACCGGGGTAGTCTTGCTGAGTTCCGCCCTCTATGTGCTGAAGAGGGATCTGGGCAGTCTGTTGCCGTTGGCGCTCCAGATCGGGATGTTTCTGAGCCCCGTGGTCTATCCGGTCAGTCTCGTGCCGGAGCGGTATCAAGCCTTGTATCTGCTGAATCCAATGGCGGCGATCATGGAGGCCTATCGGAGCGTCATCCTGTTCGGGCACCTGCCTTCCCTGGCCGGCATGGTTCCCGTGTTCGTGATCTCGGTGGCGGTGCTTTTGTTCGGTTATGCCTATTTCAAGGCCGTGGAACCACGATTTGCGGATGTGATGTAGAACCATGTCGAGCAATGACGCAGCGATCCGATTTGAACGGGTGTCCAAGCGTTATGTCCGTCGTCCGCGGACTTTGCGGGACTCTCTGGCCGCCTTGGCCTGCCGGGTTGGCTTGGGGAAGGGGGCTGCGATACCGCTTGCGGAGGAGGAGTTTTGGGCGATCCGTGACGTGACCTTTGAAATCGCCCGTGGCGAGACGGTGGGGCTCGTCGGAGCCAATGGCGCGGGGAAAAGCACCGTCCTCAAGCTGATCGCGGGCATCACGGCCCCGACAAACGGATGGGTCAAGACCAACGGACGGGTGGCCACGTTGATCGAATTGGGGGCGGGGTTCAATCAGGACCTCACCGGCAGGGAAAATATTTATTTGAACGGTTCGGTGCTGGGGTTGAGCCGGCGCGAGATCGACGAGAGCTTCGACCGTATTGTCGCCTTCTCTGGCCTGGCGGAATTTCTGGAGGTGCCGGTCAAGTACTATTCCTCCGGCATGTATGCCAGGTTGGGGTTTTCGATCGCGGCCCATGTGAAGGCCGACGTCATTCTGACGGATGAAATCCTGGCGGTTGGCGATGTCCTGTTTCAACGGCAGTGTCTGAAAAAGTTTCAAGAACTCAAAGCCACCTCGACCATCCTCTTTGTGTCCCACGATCTGTCGGCCATCAAGAAAGTCTGTTCGCGCGTACTCTGGCTGAAAGACGGCCAGGTCCAGTTGAATGGTCCTTCCGAGCCGGTCATTGACGCCTATCTCCGATCCGTCCAGGACGATCGGAACGAAAGTATTCGGGCGGCCAAGCCGCTGGAATCCGACGCGGGAGAGAGGCGCAAGGGAAGCGGTGAGATCGAAATCGTCGAAGTGGCCATCTTGGACGGAAACGGGCAGGAACGCGCGGTGTTTAGGATGAAAGATGAGATGGTCGTGCGCATCAGGTACCGCGTGAAGGGTCCGTTCCGCGACCC
>SCVQ01000520.1 GCA_004296865.1 Nitrospirota bacterium | reverse complement strand
TGCTGAGGGACCAAGTGTAAGTCTGCGACCAGCGCGACAGCTGCACTGATCGCCAGCGCATGCAACAGTACGGACAAGGCCCAGCCCTGGACGTACTGGCGGATCTCGCCAGGGTGCTGAATAGGGAGTGGGCTCACGACCGCACCACCTCCAGGCTGACTTGCCGAAATCCAAGCCCGCGAATCTCGTCCACGACTTGGACGAACCGTTCGAGGAGAGTGACGCGGTCGGCACGGACGACGACCGAGGACTCGCGGGGGTGGGGGGCGAGCACGGCTTTCAATCCTTCCTGGGCAACGGGTCGGTCATTCATGAACAGCCTGCCGTCGGCCGTCAAGGTGATGACCAGCGGGACGTCTTGGTGGTCGCCGGCCTCCTTCGCCTTGGAGAGGTCCACCGGGATCTGCCCCGTCGTGATGAAGGTGGCGGTGGTCAGTACGATGACCAGCAGCACCAGCATGACGTCCACGAGGGGGATGACGTTGATCTGGTCCAGTTCACGATCCATGGTGGACCTTATAGCGTGCGATCAATTCGGTGACCTGCCGGCGCAGCACATTGTTCATGACGACGCAGGGGATGGCCACAAGCAGCCCCACCGCGGTGGCCTTGAGCGCCAGGCTGAGCCCGATCATGATGGTGCTCACCGCCATGGTGCCGGAGGTGCCCATGGTATGGAAGGTCAACATGATGCCCAACACGGTCCCCAGGAGGCCGATGTAGGGCGCATTGGCCGCGACGGTGCCGATGATCACCAGCCGTTTGGTCAGCGTGATCTCGAATTCTTGCAGGGTGGGGTAGCGGGTCATGTCGATCCGGCGGTAGAAGAGCCACCGTTCCACGGCCACGGCGACCGTCCAGACGCTGAGTGCGAGCAAAAGCCCGATTACGCCGTAGTCCACCGCTTCTTTCAATACGTCCATGACACGGTCCTCCGAGGTCAGGTCAGCACGTGATGAACGATACCACAGGCATTGAATTTAAGTCTATGGTTTCCAAGGTGATTTGACATGGGATGGAGCGTGGTGCGGAACGGTTAGCCGTTGGGCCTGCGCGGATGGTCTTGCTCGAAGAGGACCGTATGGGTCGCGATGACCTGGAGTTCAACCGGGGTTCCCACGGGGTAGACGCTGGTCGAGGACTCGCTGCTGTGTACGACGTGCCCGGAGGGCAGGCCGATGGTGTAGAGGTTTTCCGAGCCACGGAACTGCCTGGCCAGGATGTGGGCGGTGCAGTGGTCCGAGGGTTCGATGTGGACGTCGTCCGGACGGATCATGACCACGACCTTGGTTCCCCCTTGGTAGCCGACTTGGTTGGGGAACTCCCCGATTTCAGTCATCACCGTTCCGTTTTCAACCAGCCCGGGGATAAAGTCGGCCTGGCCGACGAAGTCCGCCACGAAGGGGGTGGCCGGGGTGTGGTAGATCGCTTCCGGCGTATCGAACTGCTCCAAACAGCCGTTGTTCAAAACCGCGATCCGGTCGGCCATGGCGAAGGCTTCCTCATGGTCGTGGGTCACCAGGACGGCGGTGGTCTTGGTGTGCATCAGCAAGTGGCGCAAGTCCTCCCGCATCTTGCCCGTCATGTCGGGATCGAGGCTGCTGAAGGGCTCATCCAGGAGCAGCACCACCGGTTTCTGCACCAGGGCCCGCGCGAGCGCGACGCGCTGCTGCTGCCCGCCAGAAAGTTCGTGGGGGTAACGCCGCTCGAGCCCGGCCAGGCCGACCATGTCGAGCATGGTCCGGACCTGCGCCTTGCGTTGATCGGCGGGGAGGTGCTGCAGGCCGAACGCGATGTTCTCGACCACGCGCAGGTGCGGGAACAGTGCGTATTCCTGAAAGACCATTCCCACATGCCGCTGCTCGGTCGGGACGAGGACGTCAGGGGAGGAGACCAGCCGGCCGGCCAGGTAGATGGCCCCGGCACTGACGGGTTCAAAGCCTGCAATCGCTCGCAACGTGGTGGTCTTTCCGCATCCGGAGGGGCCGAGCAGACAGAGAATTTCGCCCTCCCGCACGGAGAAAGACATGTCTGCGATGGCCGGCCGCCCCTTCTCGTAGGCGCAACCGACCTTGCGGAGTTCCAGCACGGTCGGGCGATTGCGCTCCTCGGCGAGGCGGAGCGCGGCATCGGGGAGTGTTCGTCGTTGTTGGCCGGTGGACATTATCTTCCCTTACGCTGCCCGCCAGTCCTTCGATACCAATAGCAGAAGGGCCGGCAGGGCGACGATCACGATCAAGAGGGCCGACGGGGCCGCCAGGTGAAAATACTCCTCGCTGGCTTCGAGCCAGACCCGCACCGCGAGTGTGTCGAAGCCGACCGGACGGAGCAGCAAGGTGGCGGGCAGTTCTTTGATGCATTGCAGAAACATCAGGACCCAGGCTGCGATGAACCCGCCTTTGACCAGCGGCAGCGTGACGCGCCGAAGGGTACGGAATGTGCCCAACCCAAGGCTGCGGGAGGCTTCCTCCAAATTCGGCGTGATTTGCTGCAGCGCCGGTTCCATGGTCTGCAATCCGGCCGGCAAGAAATGGACGATGTAGGCGATGATGAGCACCAGCACGGTTCCGTACCAAAAGGGGATCAGCTGGGAGGCCAGGATCAGGATGGCCAGGGCCCCGACCGGCCCCGGCAACACGTAGCCGGCATAGGCGGCTTGGAGACAGGCGACGTTCAGTTTCGACGGCCACCGGTTGGCCAGATACGCGAGGGGGGTGCCGATCAAGACCGCTGCCGTGGCCGCCAAACCGGAGAGCGCCACGCTGTTCCAGACAAACCCGAAGAATCTGGCGTCCACTGCCCCCTCGGCCGTGGCGGACACCGTCCACTGTACGAGCAACCAGGCTGGGATGCCGAAGGAGGCGCCGAGCACGAGAGCAAGGTAGGCGGTGATGAGCGTTGCGCCGAACGGGCCGCAGGGATGCCGTGGGGAGGTCCGATAGCGTCCCGTCGTCTGATAAAACCGGCTCCGACGTCTGAACCACCGTTCGGTAATCAGGAAGATCGAGGCGAACAGGACCAGGAGCAGGCTCAGCACGGCTGCGGCGGTCTGGTCGTACCGGCCCGTGACCTGTTGGTAGACCGCGTAAGTAAAGGTCTGGTAGCGGAGCAGCGACACCGCGCCGAAGTCCGAGACCACATACAGAATCACCAGCGACAGGCCCGCCACGATGGCCGGTCGCAGGAGCGGCAGGGTGACTCTCCGCCACACGCTGACGCGGGAGGCGCCGCAGGCCCGCGCGACCTCTTCGAACGACACGTTGACGTTGAGGAGTGCGGCGCGGGTCAGCAGGTA
>SCVQ01000053.1 GCA_004296865.1 Nitrospirota bacterium | reverse complement strand
ACGCCCGTTTCTAACGTCCGGGAATAGACCTGGTCGGCGCGCAGGTCCGGCTGCCACACCTCCCATTCATATTCACGGCTAACCTTCAGCACTGCCTCTCCTAACAAATCCGGCCATTCGCGCGGCCAAAAGCCTACCCAGGTTCCGTCGGGTTTCTCCCACGCTACATCTGGACGCACATGAGGAGCGAAGTGGTATGCCGGGCCGTGGGGCATGATATTAACCACCAAGCATTTCATATGTACGCGTGCCATTGTTCGGCAATGCCTGCCTCAGCGCTTATCATGTCAAGGCCTGCAGCTTTCGCAATTCATTGAAGCGCCCCTCCGCCAGCGTGAGCGCTTCCCAGGAGCCCGACTCGGCAATACGCCCCTGCTCCAACACGTAAATCCGATCCGCCCTCTGGATGGTTGCAAGACGGTGGGCCACGATGACAATGCTCATGCTTCGTGCCAGCGTCTCAAGAGTCTTCTGGATCATGAACTCAGATTCGGTATCCAGCGAACTTGTGGCCTCGTCAAGGATAAGTAGTTCTGGCTTCCTGATCAATGCCCGAGCCAGGGCGAGGCGCTGGCGCTGCCCTCCTGATAGCAACACCCCCCGACTCCCCACAACGGTTTCGTACCCCTGCGGCAACCGCCGAATAAACTCGTCCGCATGGGAAAGCCTGACGGCCGTTTCGACCTCTTCAACTGTTGCGGTCGGCTTCCCCCACAGCAGGTTTGCCCGTATCGTCTCATTGAACAAGCTGACTTCCTGCGGAACGTAGCCACACTGCCGATGCCAGTCATTCACATTCAGCCGATGCAAGGGCACCCCGTCCACCAACACGTCCCCCTGCGTGGGACGGATAAATCCCATGATCAGGTCGATCATCGTCGTCTTCCCGCTCCCTGAAGGCCCCACGATCGCGATCGTTTCCCCCTTCCGCACCTCTAACGTCACACCGCGAATGACCGGAGCCTTGTTCTCATAGGCAAACCACACGTCACGTACGCGAATGCCCTGCTGAAGCCCATGAAAAGGCAGCCCACCGTCCCGTTCACGCTGATCCTGCGCAAGCCTGGTTACATCGACAACATGCGCCACGCTGGGAAGGAGCGACAGGACCTCGTGCATGGTCATCTGGAGGTCGGACACCCTCGGCGTCAGGCGAAATACGATGATGAGCAGCACCATAATGTCGGAAATAGGCATCTGAAAGACGGTCAGGGCGATGTACAGACCTGACAGGAGCAGTGTCGCCGTCAGGGGCTGATACAGGGCGCCGACCATCGTGCGATTCTTGGAACCTCGAACTTGAACGTTCGCCAACGCATGCACAGCCCTGGTGAACCGATCGGCCGCGTCACCAACCATCCCGAAGCCTTTCACCAATTTCGCGCTGGCCAGCTTCTCGACCGCCTCTTCCTGTACGCGCGCGTAAGCCAGGGTCGTTTCCGCCCCGTATTCCTGCCCCCTTGCCACACGCGAACGGAATAGGTACAGCCCGGCCCCGGCAATCCCGACCGCGACCAGAGTCATTTGCCACGAAAAGACCAGGGCCAGCGAGACGTAGATGAGTACCGCCACACACTCGCGCACCAGAGCCGTCAGATTCAAAAATGCGGCGGCAGCCCTTACGGAGTCCTGGGTAAGCGCATTCGTCAGGACTCCGGTCTTCTGCTTCGCGATAAACTCCCAGCGTGCGGCAAAAATGGCTTCGTACAAGGTGCTCCGGAGGGTACCGGCATACTGAAAGCGCGTGCTGTTGACCAGTCGTTCGTTGAGGATGACCACGAGGCTCTGCAGAAAAAATATGGACAACAGAGCCATCAAGACGCCGCCGAGCGTCGGGACAAACCCGATCGACTGCGTCGTCTGCTGGAGCCACCCTAATATCTTAGAAGGCGTCCCCGGCTGTCCGGCTGTTTCCACGCC